>NZ_JBEZKS010000017.1:0-129009 GCF_040651775.1 Streptomyces sp. NPDC048383 | reverse complement strand
GCGACGTGCTGGGTGATCAGCAGGTGAAGCCAGCCGAGCCGGTCCGCCCCGGTGACGACGGGGCCCGTACGGGTGCCCCGCGCGGCGGGGCCCGGGCCGTCGCGGCCGGCGCCGAAGGGGGAGCGGGGACGGACGGAGCCGGCCTGGTTCGCCGCCGACGACCTGCGGCCGTTCCTGGCGATGCTCGGCGCCTTCCTGGGCCGGGGCCTGGGCAAGGGGGTCCGCGTCCTGCGGGGCGTCCCCGGCCAGGGGCGGCGCACGGGCCGGGCGGCCGTCCGGGCGCCCCGCCAACGGGCGCGACCCCCGGCGGCCTCCCGTCCGACCCCGCCGGAGGCCTCGACGGAGCCGGACGAGCTGGTGACCCGGTGACGGGCGGCCCCGCCCCCGAGGGCGGCCCGGCCGGGTCGGTGTCGAGCGAGTCGGAGGAACTGCCGTGACGCGGGTGGACGATCTCGTGGTGGTCGGCGCGGGACCGTACGGGCTGTCGATCGCCGCGCACGCGGCGGCGGCCGGGCTCGACGTGCGGGTGCTGGGGAGGCCCATGGCCTCCTGGCGGGACCACATGCCCCCGGGCATGTACCTCAAGTCGGAGCCCTGGTCCTCGAACCTGTCCGCGCCCGGCGGCCGGCACACCCTCGCCGAGTACTGCGTCGGCCTCGGGGTGGCCGCCGACCACGGCAGCCCGCTGCCGATCGGCACCTTCAGCGGGTACGGGCTCTGGTTCGCCGGGCGGGCCGCGCCCGGGGTGGAGGAGGTGACCGTCACCGGCGTCATCCCGCAGGGCGAGGGGTTCCTCGTCCGCACCGCCGAGGGGCCCCCGCTGCTGACCCGGACCGTGGCCCTGGCGGTCGGGGTGATGCCCTTCATCCGGTACCCCGACCTGCTGCGGGAGCTGCCGCCGGGGCACGTGTCGCACAGCAGCGACCACGGTGACCTGGCCCGGTTCGCCGGGGTCGACGTCACCGTCCTCGGGGCCGGGCAGGCCGCCCTGGAGACCGCCGCGCTGCTCGCGGAGGCGGGGGCCCGGCCGACCCTGGTGGCCCGGCGGGCCCGACTGAACTGGAACACCGTCCCGCAACCCCTGGAGCGGCCGCTGAGGCGGGCGCTGCGCGAGCCGCACAGCGGTCTCGGCACGGGCTGGCGCAGCTGGGTGTGGTCGGAGCTGCCCTGGGCGGTGCGGCGGCTGCCCGCGCCGACTCGCGAGCGGATCGCCGCCACCGCGCTGGGGCCCGCCGGGGCCTGGTGGCTGCGGGATCGCTTCGAGCGGCGGGTGCCGGCGCTGCTGGGACACCGGCTGCACGGGGCGACCGCGGCGGGCGGGCGGACCCGGCTCACACTGACCACGGCCGCCGGGGAGTCCGTCGTACGGGAGACGGAGCACGTCGTCGCGGCGACCGGGTTCGCCCCGGACCTGCGCCGGCTGGAACTCCTCGACGCCGGGCTGGCGGCCGCGCTGGAGACCCTGGGCGACGGCGGGACCCCGGAGCTGAGCGCCGGCTTCGAGTCCTCGTGGCCCGGGCTGTTCTTCGCGGGGCTGCTGACCGCTCCCTCATTCGGCCCTTCCATGCGATTCGTACACGGTGCGGGGTTCACGGCGGGGAGACTGGTGAAAGGAGTCCGCAAGCGCCTCGGTGCCCGGGGTCCGCTGCCGGGCGCCGCGAAGGTCGCGGACCGCGCCCGGACGGACCGGGCCGCCGGCGGGCATCCGTGGACGTAACTGCGCCGAGATCCACCTGAGAGGGGTCCGCGATGGGAGCGGAGCGAGCACAGGGCGGCCGTGGCTGGGTGCGCATCCCCGCCAGCCGCGGCGAACAGTCCCCGGCCGGTCCGGCCGCGGACCCCGCTCGGGGGGCGCCGGGGTACGGGCCCCCGGGGTACGGGACGCCGTCGTACGGGCAGGCTTCGTACGGGCAGCCCTCGTACGGGGCCCCGGCCCACGGCTCTCCGGGTGCGGGCGGCCCGCCCCGCAGGTCCGGAGCCTTTCCGGCCGGGGATCCGTGCGCGATCTACCTCTCCCTCGTCAAGCGCTGGCGGGAGGCCGGACGCACCCTTCCGGGGCATCCTGACGAGGAATGGGAGCGGCTGATCTCCCAGCCGTGCTGGCCCGGCCGTTAGGTGGTGTGTCTCTTGGCAGCGGCGGAGCACGACGGATCCGAGCAGGGCCGGGAGAGTCCCCTGACAGGCCCGGGCGAACGGCTCGCGCTGAACGGCATGGGCAGCTTCGAGTGGAACCTGGGCACCGGGACGCTGCTGCTGGACGCGGCCGGCCTGGTCGTCTTCGACCTGGAGCCGGAGGAGTTCGACGACACCCCGGAGGGCCTCGGGCTGCGGATCCCGGCCGACGACTCGGCCCGCCTGGCGCAGACCGTGATCGAGGTCCTGGACGGTGAGGGGGACACGTACGGCTCCTACTTCACCGTGCGGCGGCGCGACGGCCGCGATCAGTGGACGCACACCCAGGGCCGGGTCCTGCGCGACGCGGCCGGCCGCCCCGTGCGGATCGCGGGCATCGTCCGGGACGCGACGGCGGAGCTGGCCCACGCCACCGTCCTGCGGAAACTGGAGTCGGCCCGCGCCCACCAGGCGACCATCGTGCAGCGCACCACGGACGCCCTGTCGCGGGCGGTGACGGTCGACGACGTGACGGCCGCCCTGACCGGCGCGGGCGCGCTGGAGCGCCTCGGCGCCGACGGGCTGGCGCTGGGACTCGTCGAGAACGGCGCCATCAAGATCATCGCGTTGAGCGGGGAAACCCTGGAGATCCTCAGCGAGCGACAGTTCACCCGGCTGGACGGATCCCTGCCGCTGTCCCAGGCGGTCATCACCCGAACGGCGCGGTTCGTCACCTCCCTCACCGAACTCGCCGACGAGTTCCCGCTGCTCGCCGACTACCTGAGCCGGATCCGCTACGACGCCGCCGCCTACCTCCCGCTGATCGCCCAGGCCAAGGCCATCGGCGGGCTCGTCCTGTTCTACCGGCGGCGCACCGAGTTCAGCCCCGAGGAACGCAACCTGTGCCTCGGCCTGGCCGGCATCGTCGCCCAGTCCCTCCAACGGGCGCTGCTCTTCGACCAGGAACGCGAGTTCGCGACGGGCCTGCAGGCCGCCATGCTGCCGCGCCGCATCCCGGAGATCATCGGCGGGGAGATCGCCGTCCGCTACCACTCGGCCTGGAGCGGGCGGGAGGTCGGCGGCGACTGGTACGACGTGATCGCGCTGCCCCGCGACCGCGTCGGGATCGTCGTGGGCGACGTCCAGGGCCACGACACGCACGCGGCGGCCATCATGGGCCAGCTGCGCATCGCGCTGCGCGCCTACGCGGGCGAGGGGCACCCGCCCTCCACCGTGCTGGCGCGCGCCTCCCGCTTCCTCGCCGAACTGGACACCGAACGCTTCGCCACCTGCATGTACGCGCAGGTGGACCTGGAGACCGGCAGCGTACGGGCCGTGCGCGCGGGCCACATCGGCCCGCTGATCCGGCACACGGACGGGCGTACCGGCTGGCCCAACGTGCGCGGCGGGCTCCCGCTCGGGCTGGCCACGCTCTTCGAACGGGAGGAGTTCCCCGAGACCCGGCTCGACCTGGTGCCCGGCGAAACCCTCGTGCTGTGCACGGACGGGCTCGTGGAGGAGCCCGGAACCGACATCAGTCAGGGCATGGAAGCGCTCGCCCACGCCGTCAGGAGCGGCCCCCAAGGGGCGGGCGCGCTCGCCGACCACCTCTCGGACCGGCTCTGGGAACGCTGGGGCTCCGGCGACGACGTGGCCCTGCTCGTCCTGCGCCGCGCCCCGGACCCGGGCACCCACCGGGCGCCCCGGATCCACCAGTACGTCCACCAGGCCGACCCGGAAGGGCTCTCCGAGGCCCGCTACGCCCTGCGGCACGCCCTGCGCGACTGGGGCGTGCCCGAGCTGGCCGACGACGTGGAGCTCGCGGCCGGGGAACTCCTCGTCAACGCCCTCCTGCACACCGACGGCGGGGCGGTGCTGACCATGGAGGTGCTGCCGGAGCCGGTGCGGCGGATCCGGCTGTGGGTCAAGGACCGCTCCAGCGTGTGGCCGCGTCGGCGCAGCCCGGGCGAGGCGGCCACCACCGGACGCGGGCTGCTGCTCGTGGACGCGCTGGCCAGCCACTGGGGCGTGGAGTCCCGTGGCGACGGCAAGGCCGTCTGGTGCGAGTTCGACGTGGACGCCCCCCGTCGCGCCGGAGGGTGACCGGATGCCTACGTCGGGTTGTGGGGCGTGGGGCGCGGGGTGATGATGCGGCCATGGAACGGACGGTTTTCAAGGCTTCGCGACGGAACGCCCAGTGCGCCGCCTGAACCGGGGCGCGGTCACCGCGCTACTGGCGGCCCTGCTGCTGGTGGCCGGGGTCCCCACGGTCGTGGACTGGACGACGGGGCGTCCGCACGCGGACCCCGGGTGCCAGACGGTGGCGTTCATGTCGATGACGGGCGAAGCGCCCGAGTGCCGGTAACGAGCGCCCGGGTTCCGGTAGCGGCGGCTACCGGACGACGGACGACGCGGGAGCCCGGCCCGGGACGGCGTCCGGCGGCGGCGGTCCAGCGGCGACGGGATTTAGCGGCGGCGGTCGTGCACCGTGACGTCGCGGGCGTCCTCGGCGACGGTGTCGACGGACCGGGGCAACATCCCGCCACCGAAGTGGATCTCCTGGAGCTGCGCCACCGCGCGGGCGGCGCCTCCCTGCACGCCCCAGGTGCGACCCGGCTTGCTCTGCGCCCGCCACGGGTGCTGGTGCCCGTCGCAGACGGCGTCGCCGGCGCCCATCGTCACGCGGACGCCCTCCTGGATCACGGTCGCGCGGATCTGAACCGCTCCGACGGGTGACGCGGCCTCGCAGCTGTAGGTCCCGGAAAGGGTGATCCTGCCGTCGGGGGTGATGTGGGCGTCCGACCGTACGGAAATCTCCTGATGGAAAACGGTGGCTTCCGCGGGAACGGCCAGGGCGGCGGTGGCGGCCAGTGCGGAGCAGGCCGTGAGGGCCAGTCGGACGGCGGTCGTGCGCATTCTTCCTCCAGGTGGATGAGCATGTGGATGAGCCGGTGGACGGGCATGTGGATGAACGGGTGGACGCGGGTGGCGGTATTCCGTCGGAACGCATTGTGCTGGCAGTTGGCGGGCAACTCGCGCCCTCCGCCCGTGTCGGTGTGTGCAATTGCCCGCTCGGGCGCGTGAGACTGACCGGAATAAATTCCCGAAGTTCGAAGATCCCCGAAGGGATCCCGTATGCGCTGCCTTTCCGTCCCCGCCCTCGCCGGCGCGGCCCTGATCCCGCTCCTGCTGCTCGGCGCCACCGGCTGCTCCGGCGAGTCCGAGGGGGCCGCGGTCGCCCCCGCCGCGGCGCCCGCCGTCCCGATCGACGACGGAGCGCCCGGCGCCGACGAAGACCCGGCCGCGCTCCCGCGCGAGGTGAGGCCGGCCGCCGTGAAGGAAGCCCATGTGGGTGACTCCGTACGGGTCCGGGGGCGCGAGGTGGGCCGTCACCTCCAGGTGGTGCTCGCCGCGTTCGTCGACCCGGCGGTGAGCGTGGAGCCGAACTTCGTGCCGCCGGCCGGGAAGCGGTGGGTGGCCGCCTCGATGTCGTTCGTCAACGTCGGCGGAGCTTCGTACGGGGCTCTCGGGCGCATGTGGGCGCACGACAGCGCGGGCAAGCGCCACCCCGTCGTGCGCACCGGGGAACTGACCACCGGCAAACCCCTCGTCTTCGATTCCCTGGAGGTCGGTGAGCGGGCCGAGGGCTGGGTCGTGTTCGAAATCCCGGAAAGCGCGCGGATCGTACGGGTCCAGTACCAGGACGCGAACATGCAGGCGAATTCCGGAGGGGGTTTCTGGGCGGTCTAGCCCGGGCGGGTGAAAGGCCGTGAAAGGGTCGGGTGACGGCCCACTAAGGTGCGGCGCATGACTTCTACGCAAGCCGAAATCGACCGGTCCCACCTCGGCACCCTTTCGGTGCTCGCCTGGATCGGCGACCCCTCCGAGGGGCACGACATCCCGTACCTCCTCGCCTACACGCTGGGTGACGGTCCCAAGGGCCGGGAGGCCGGCGAGGCGGCTGCCCGGGGGCTGCTGGAGGAGATCGGCCTGCCCATCGGGGACGTGGTCATGGACGGCACCCGCAACCCGCACAAGTTCGACGTGAAGGTCCTGCTCGCGGACAACCAGATCGCGCTGACCCTGCCGGGGCTGAACGCGACCTGCACCGCGCCGCCGGAGTGGGTGGACGCGGCCAACGAGAGCGGGCAGGCGTACTTCCTGTTCGCCACCCGCGCCTGGCCCGAGGCGGTTCCCGGCAAGCCCGTCACCGCGGAGATCCTGCAGGCGTTCGCGGGTGACGAGGAAGTGCTGACGAGCAGCGCGCACTGCGTCGTGACGGTGCAGAGCCTGCAGAAGTGACGGTGCGGGGCCTGACCGCCGTTCGTGGTTCGCCTTCCTTCCGCTCCGGCCGCCGGGCTCCCAGCCTGCCCGGTGGCCGGTCCCCCGGCCCGTCCGTCCTTGTGGGTCAGGGGCGTTCGAAGGCGAACCGCAGCGAACGCACCCGGTTGTCGAAGCTGGAGCCGGCCAGGTCGGGCAGGCCCACCGCGCGCAGGCCCACCGGGCGGGTGAGCAGCTCGCGGAACAGGGCCTTCATCTCGACCCGGGCGAGGTGCGCGCCCAGGCAGAAGTGCGGTCCGCCGCCGCCGAAGCCCAGGTGGGGGTTGGGGGAGCGGGTGATGTCGAAGGCGTCCGGGTTCGGGAAGACGGCTTCGTCGCGGTTGGCGGAGGCGTAGTACAGCACCACCTTCTCGCCCGGTCGGAACAGCCGACCGCCCAGGCCGTGTTCGGCGATGACCGTGCGGCGGAACTGGATGATGGGTGTCGAGTGGCGGATCATCTCGTCCACGGCGCCGTCCGCATACGTCTCGAAGTCCGCGAGCAGTAGGTCGCGTTGCTCGGGGAAGTCGGTGAGCAGGGTCAGGCCGTGGGTGATGGCGTTGCGGGTGGTCTCCACCCCGGCGACCATCAACAGGGAGAAGAAGGCGCCCAGTTGGCGGGCGCCGAGGGCCTGGCCGTCGACGTTCGCGGTGACCAGTGCCGAGATCAGGTCGTCCGTCGGGTGCCTGCGCCGTTCCCGGCCGATGCCGGCGACCATCCGTTGCATCCGGGCCAGCGCCCGCAGCCCGCGCCCGGGCATCCGCAGTCGGGCCGCCAGGCCCCGCTCCACGCCGATGTTCTCCGAGGCGTGGTTGACCCGGTCGGCGATCTCCGCCCGGTAGCGCTCGGGGATCCCCATCATGTTGCAGATGACCTCCAGCGGGAGCCGGGAGGCCACCGCCGAGACGAACTCGTCCGGCCGTTCGGCCAGTACGTCGTCCACGATGCGGGCCGCCACCGCGTGGATGTCCTGCTCCGCGGCCGCCAGCAGTCGGGGGGTGAAGGCCCGCTGCACGATCTTGCGCAGTTGCGCGTGGTCGGGGCCGTCCAGGTTGACCATCGAGTCCCCGAACAGGGCGCGCACCCAGCGGGCCGGCTCGGGGGTCGTGACGCCGGGCGCGCTCGCGAACACCTTCGGCAGCCGGCTCGCCTCCTGCACGTCCGCGTGCCGTACGAGGGCCCAGTGGCCCGCCCCCTCGGGGACGAACACCGGCGCGTCCAGGGCGCGCAGGCGGGCGAAGGTCGCCAGCCGCCGGTCCGGGGGGAGCTGCCAGAACCCCGGGTCGGCGAGCTCTCCTGCGGGGTCGACCGCGTCCGCGTGCCGTTGTGGGGGCAGTGTCATGGGCCCGTCCCTTCCTGTTGCCGTTCCGCTGCGCTGCTGAACGGATCCGGGGGCGCGGGGGTGACGGGTCCGGCGGCGTTCACCCGGCGGCGCCGCGGGCTCCCGGGCCGCGCACCGCCAGGGTCTGGCCGACCACCACCGTGAGCGTCGCGACCAGGCCCGCCCACAGGACCGCGTACGGGCCCGCCCAGGTGCAGGCGAGGAGCGCCGCGGCGGACAGCGGCAGCACCAACTGTTGGGCGGGCCCGCGCTTGAAGTAGCGCGAGTGCAGCAGCCACACCATCAGCAGGAACAGCGCGGAGGGGACGGTGACGGCGGCGTTCGCGGCGGGCTGCGAGATGTGCGCCTTGCCGACCGCGTGCTCCACCGCGACCTCGATGCCCGCACCGATCGCCGCGCCCGCGAGGAAGACCAGCAGGTGCCCGTAGCCCCACGGGATGGCGTCGCGGTTGGAGTTGAGCCGGGTGTGCATCGGGACCGCGAAGTAGATCCACCAGGCGGCGAAGACGATCAGCAGGCCGCCCGCGGCGATGGGCAGCAGCTCGCCGAGGGCCTCGTGCTCATCGAGCGCCGACTTCACCGCCACGGTGGAGGCGGCGATCGTCTCACCGAGCACGATGATGGTGAACAGCCCGTACCGCTCCGCGATGTGGTGGGCGTGCCAGGGCGTCTGGTGACCGCGCTCGGCCACCACCGGAACGAACAGTTCGGCCACCACCAGCACCAGGAACAGCCAGCGCCGGGAGTCCTCCGGGGCGAACAGCAGGGCCACCCAGCCCGCCTGGCACCCCACCAGTCCCGCCGCGTAGGTGAACGCGGCCCGGCGGGCCGGGCCGCTCTCCCCGGCCGCCGCGCGCAACCACTGCGCGGTGAGCGCCACGCGCATGATCAGGTAGCCGATGACGGCCACGCCCCAGTCGTTGTCGTCGAAGGCCCGGCTCACGCCCGCCGCGTAGACGAGGACACCGGCGATCTGGACGAGCGTGGCGATCCGGTACGGCACGTCGTCGCAGTCGTAGGCGGAGGCGAACCACGTGAAGTTCATCCACGCCCACCACACGCCGAAGAACACGAAGAAGTAGCCGATCACCCCGGCGCCCGGATGGCCCTCCGCGAGGGAGTGCACCAGCCGCGCCCCGGCCTGAGCGATCGCGACGACGAAGCAGAGGTCGAAGAACAGCTCCAGCGGGGTCGCCGCCCGATGGTCCTCGTGGCGGCTGCGGGCGGTCATCGGTACGTACGTCATACCGCTCAGCACAGCAAAGCCGGGCCTGCCGGTAGGCGAGGCGCGCGGCCGGCGGGACGCGGGTACCCCGGGCGGACTCCTGGGACTCGTACCGGTCCAGCACCAGCCGGGCGATCCGCGGATGGTCGGCCGGCGGATCGGTGACCGCCCAGGCCCCGACGTCGGCCAGGGCCCGGGTGAAGCGGCCCGGCGCCGGCAGGTGCGCGGCGACCGCGATCCGACGGTGCCCGGCTTCCCGGAGCGCGGCGAGCGCCTCGGGGACGGTGGGCCCGGTCGAGGTGAGGTACGCGGGGACCACCGGGACGCGGCCCGGCCCGCGGTCCGCCGCCAGCAGCTCCGACAGGTCGTCCAGGCAGACACCGGTGCGCAGGTCGAAGACCTGCTTGTGCCCGCGGGTCTCCCTGCCGGTGGTCGCCCTGCGCTGATCCGCCGCCGAACGTCGTGTGGGCGACAGGACCTTGTCCTGTCGCCCACACGACGTTCGCCCCTGATGCGGGACGGTGGTGCGGGCGGAACCTGGATGGGTCAGGACCCTTCTCGACGTTCAGGATCACGCGATGAGTACCGCCACGCAGCAAGTGCCAGAGGTGCTGGCCGATCCGGCGCAGTACCGCCCCGGCCGCACCATCACCGAATGGACGCCGGAGGATCCGACCTTCTGGCGCACCACCGGCAAGAAGGTCGCGACGCGCAACCTGTGGATCGCCGTGCCGGCGCTGCTGGTGGCCTTCGTGGTGTGGCAGGTCTGGAGCATCACCGCGACGAACCTGAAGGACGTCGGCTTCGGCTTCTCGCAGTCGCAGCTGTTCTGGCTGACCGCCGTACCGGGCATCACGGGCGGCACCGCCCGCGTCTTCTACACCTTCCTCGGCCCGATGATCGGGCAGCGCCGCTTCACGGCGCTCTCCACGGTGGTGCTGATCGTGCCGCTGCTGTGGCTCGGTTTCGCGGTGCAGGACCCCAACACCTCGTACACCACGATGGTCGCGATCGCCGCGCTCTGCGGTATCGGCGGCGCCAACTTCTCCTCCTCGCTGGCCAACATCGGCTTCTTCTACCCGAAGCAGGAGAAGGGCAACGCGACCGGCATCAACGGCGGTCTCGGCAACCTGGGCGTCTCGGTGGTCCAACTGCTGACGCCCATCCTGATCACCGCCTCCGTGCTGGCGATCGGCGCCGGCCAGAAGAAGGCCGACGGCTCGGAGATCTACCTCCAGAACGCCGCCTTCGTCTGGGTGCCCGTCCTGGTCGTCCTCGCGGTGATCGCCTGGTTCGGACAGAACGACCTGAAGGTCGCCTCCACCCCCTTCAGCCAGCAGAAGGTCATCTTCAAGCACAAGCACAACTGGTTGATGACCTGGCTCTACGTCGGCACCTTCGGCTCCTTCATCGGCTTCGCCGCCGCGCTGCCGCTGCTCATCAAGACCACCTTCCCCGACTACTCGGTGGCGACCTACGCCTGGATGGGCCCGGCCATCGGCGCCCTGGCGCGTTGGGCGGGCGGCTGGATCGCCGACAAGTCGGGCGGCGCCCGGGTCACGATCCTGTCCTTCGTCGGCATGGCCGTCTCGATCATCGGCGTGATCACGTTCCTGCCGGCCGGCTCCGACCAGGGCTCCTTCTACGGCTTCTTCCTCTGCTTCCTGGCGGCCTTCTTCTTCTCGGGCATCGGCAACGGCTCGACCTTCCGCCAGATCCCGGTCGTCTTTCGCGGCCAGCACCTGAAGGGCCTGACGGAGGGCACCCCGCAGTACGCGGCCGCGCTCAAGCAGGCGGAGATCGAGTCGGGCGCGGTGACCGGCTTCACCGCCGCCATCGCGGCCTACGGTTTCTTCTTCATCCCGGCGATGTTCGCGAACTTCGCGGTCACCAGCGCGATGTGGGGCTTCGTGGCCTTCTACGCCAGCTGCGTCGTCGTCGCCTGGTGGTTCTACGCCCGCAAGGGCGCGGAAGCCCCCAGCTAGTGCTGTGACCGGAAAGGTCCCCCGGGTCGCGGCGCCCGACCGTGCCGGATGCGGGAACCCGCCCCGCATCGTGGCCGTGGTCGTCCCCGCGGTCCTGCTCGGCGTCCTCGCCCCGGTCGCCGTGCCGTCCCGGAGCGGCCGGGAGCGCCGCCGCCGGGAGCGCCGCCGGGGACCCCGCGTACCCGGGCCGGTCGGCCTCGGGCGCGATGGCGCCTTTCGCCCCCGCCCGGGCCTGGTCCCGCAGGGGGCCGGGAGCGCGGGCGCGCTGGTCCTCGTACCTCATGGGCACACCTGGCGGAGTCGCGCGGACCGACCCCTGGCTCTTCGCGCTCATGCTGCTGCTCCTCTCCGGCCCCCATCGGTGAGGCCGCTCCGTCGTCAAGCACTCCCTCATGCTGCCGGGACCGGTCACGACGTGCGTCGCGGTATCCACAGGCCTCGCTCCTGTTCGGATGATCTGACTTGTCGGTCCCGATCCGAGATTCTTGTGAATGTTTTCACAAGCGCACGACGGACTTATGGCCCCATCAAATTCCCAGGTCAGGGGGGGTGTGGTGAACCGACGCCCGCAAGCGGCGGGACCTTCGGGCCCCAGCTCGGGACCAACGCGGCCCCAAACGATCGATCAAAAGGCGTGCAATGGAAGCAAGCAACGAGGCGACTGAAGAAGGTGCCGGCCATGACTGCCACCCCTGCGGAAACCACGAAGAGCGCGGAGGCCTGGGACGGCTTCAAGGGCGGTCCGTGGCGCGACTCCATAGACGTCCGCGACTTCATCCAGCAGAACTACACGCCGTACGAGGGTGACGACACCTTCCTCGCCGGCCCCACCGAGCGGACCACCGCCGTGTGGAAGGCCATCACGGACAAGTTCCCCGAGGAGCGCGAGAAGGGCGTCCACGACGTCGCGTACGACATCCCGTCGACGATCACCGCGCACGCCCCCGGCTGGATCGACCGCGACAAGGACCTGATCGTCGGCCTCCAGACGGACGCCCCGCTCAAGCGCGCGATCATGCCGTACGGCGGCTGGCGCATGGTCGCCGGCGCCCTGGAGACCTACGGCTACCCGGTTTCCGAGGACCTGGAGAAGGTCTTCACCGACTACCGCAAGACGCACAACGCCGGTGTCTTCGACGCCTACACCCCCGAGATCCGCGCCGCCCGCAAGGCCGGCATCGTCACGGGCCTTCCCGACGCCTACGGGCGCGGCCGCATCATCGGCGACTACCGGCGCGTGGCCCTCTACGGCGTCGACCGCCTCATCGCCTTCAAGAAGGAGGAGAAGGAGGAGCTCAACGCGCTCCCCGCGGGCCCCCGTTCGCTGGAGGAGACGATCCGCCTGCGCGAGGAGCTCTCCGAGCAGATCCGGGCGCTCGCCGAACTCAAGGCGATGGCCGCCTCCTACGGGTACGACATCTCCGGACCCGCCTCCACCGGCCGCGAGGCCATCCAGTGGCTGTACTTCGCCTACCTGGCCGCGGTGAAGGAGCAGAACGGCGCCGCCATGTCGCTGGGCCGCACCTCGACCTTCGTGGACGTCTACCTCCAGCGCGACATCGAGGCCGGTCTCCTCACCGAGGAGCGGGCCCAGGAACTGGTCGACGACTTCATCATCAAGCTCCGCATCGTCCGCTTCCTGCGCACCCCGGAGTACGACGAGCTCTTCAGCGGCGACCCCACCTGGGTCACCGAATCGATCGCCGGCATGGGCGAGGACGGCCGCCCACTGGTCACCAAGAGCTCGTTCCGGTACCTCCAGACCCTCTACAACCTCGGCCCGGCCCCCGAACCGAACATGACGGTCTTCTGGTCCCCCCGACTGCCCCAGGGCTTCAAGGAGTTCTGCGCCCGCGTCTCGATCGACACCTCCTCGGTGCAGTACGAGTCCGACGAGCTGATGCTCCCGCGCTTCGGCGACGACACGGCCATCGCCTGCTGCGTCTCGGCAATGCCGGTCGGCAAGCAGATGCAGTTCTTCGGCGCCCGGGTGAACCTCGCCAAGACCCTGCTGTACGCGATCAACGGCGGCCGCGACGAGAAGTCCGGCGCCCAGGTCGGCCCGGAGACCGGCGCGCTCACCTCCGAGGTGCTCGACCACGGCCAGGTCATGGCGAAGTTCGACGAGCAGATGGAATGGCTCGCGCAGACCTACGTGCACGCCCTGAACGTCATCCACTACATGCACGACCGGTACGCCTACGAGCGCATCGAGATGGCCCTCCACGACCGCGACGTGCGCCGCACCATGGCCTGCGGCATCGCCGGCCTGTCCGTCGCCGCCGACTCCCTCTCCGCCATCAAGCACGCCAAGGTCACGGCCGTCCGCGACGAGACCGGCCTCGCCACCGACTACGTCATCGACGGCGACTACCCGGCCTACGGCAACAACGACGACCGCGTCGACGACATCGCCGTCTGGCTCGTCGAGGAGTTCATGAAGAAGGTCCGCAAGCACGAGACCTACCGGGGCGCCGAGCACACCCAGTCGGTGCTGACGATCACCTCGAACGTCGTCTACGGCAAGAAGACCGGCAACACCCCGGACGGCCGCCGCGCCGGCGAGCCCTTCTCCCCGGGCGCCAACCCGATGAACGGCCGCGACACCCACGGCTACGTCACCTCGGCGCTGTCGGTCGCCAAGCTGCCCTACGGGGACGCCGAGGACGGCATCTCGCTGACCAACACCGTCACCCCCGACGGCCTGGGCCGCACCCCCGAGGAGCGGATCAAGAACCTGACGGGCGTCCTCGACGGCTACATGGCCGGCGACGGCTTCCACATGAACGTGAACGTGCTCAACCGCGACACGCTCATGGACGCCATGGAGCACCCGGAGAACTACCCGCAGCTGACCATCCGGGTCAGCGGGTACGCGGTGAACTTCGTCCGGCTCACGCGGGACCAGCAACTCGACGTGCTGAACCGCACCTTCCACGGCTCGCTGTAGAGCCCCGAACCGCGCCGCCCGGGGCCGGGCCCTCACCCCTCACCCCGGCCCCGGGACCGCGCGTCCCACCTCGATCCCACGGACACCGGCCCACTGTGGAGCGCCTGCCATGACCGTCCTCTTCGGTACGACCATCCCCGTCGGCCGGGCCAACGCCGTGACCACGGGCGCCGTCACCACGGGCGCCGGCACCGGCCGGACGCCGGCCGCCGCCGCGACGCAGCGACCGAGCGAGGGCTCGGTGCACTCCTGGGACCTGTCCACCGGCGTCGACGGCCCCGGGACGCGCTTCGTCACGTTCCTCGCGGGCTGCCCGCTCAGCTGCCTGTACTGCCACAACCCCGACACCCTGCGGATGCGCAACGGCAAGCGCACCGCGGCCGACGAGGTCATCGCCGAAGCCCGCAAGTACACCCGGTTCATCTCGGCATCGGGCGGCGGCGCCACCATCTCCGGCGGCGAGCCCCTCCTGCAGCCCGTCTTCGCGGGCGAGCTGCTGCACCGGATGAAGAACGACCTCGGCCTGCACACCGCCCTGGACACCTCCGGCTTCCTCGGCGCCCGCGCCACCGACGCCCTGCTGCGCGACGTGGACCTCGTCCTGCTCGACATCAAGTCCTGGGACCGCGCCACCTACCGGAAGGTCACCGGCCGCCCGCTGGAGCCCACCCTGGACTTCGCCCGCCGCCTCGCCGACCTCGGCAAGGAGGTGCACCTGCGGTTCGTCCTGGTCCCCGGGCTCACCGACGCGCGGGAGAACGTCGAGGGCGTCGCCGACTTCGCCGCCGCGCTCGGCAACGTCTCGCGGGTCGACGTCCTGCCGTTCCACAAGCTCGGCGAGAGCAAGTGGGAGGCCCTGGGCATGCCGTTCACCCTGCACGACACCCCGTCGCCCGACGCGGAGCAGGTCGCCGCGGCGAAGGCGGTCTTCGCCGCCCGGGGCCTGACGGCCGTCTGACCGGGCCGGCGGGCGCGCGTCCGGCCGACCCGGCCGACCCGTTCGGCCCAACCACATCACGGGCACAAGAGGCCGAAACGGGACGAACCACCTAGCGTGGTGGCTGTGTCCGAGCCCACAGAAGTCATCGTCGAAGCCCCGCCACCGCCGCCCGGGGTGCCCGGCACCCCGCCGCCCGCCGGCCGGTCCGTCACCGCACGGGCCACCCTGGCGGGCGTCGTCGTGTCGCTGCTGCTCATCGCCGCGATCGTGCTCGGCAGCCGGCTCCTGCGGGACTTCGACTCCGCCCTGCTGCCGTACGCCGTCGCCACCGTCTTCCTGGCCTTCGGCGTGGCCTACCGCTACACGGTGTGGGTCTCGGCGCCCGGTGCGCGCCGCCTCTTCAAGAAGGGGTTCGGCAGCTTCTTCTCGGTCGCCAACTTCAAGAAGGCGCCCACCGCGTTGCCCAGGATGATCGCCACCTACCTCGGCTTCCAGAAGTTCCTCGGCGCCCGCTCGCGCGGTCGTTGGGCCGCCCATCAGCTGATCTTCTGGGGTTGCCTGCTGGCCGCCGCGATCACCTTCCCCCTCACCTGGGGCTGGTTCACCTTCACCTCCGACAGCGGGGCCGGCCCCGGCTACGCGATGCGGATCTGGGGGATCAAGGTCCTCGGCTTCGACTCGCTGAGCATCCTGGGCTGGCTGATGTTCCACGGCCTGGACATCGCGGCCGTCCTCGTCATCCCCGGGGCCTCGTACTTCCTGTGGCGCCGGATGAAGGACCGCGGCGCCATCACCGGCCAACGTTTCGCGTACGACCTGCTGCCGCTGATCTGCCTGATCGTCATCTCGGTGACCGGGCTGCTGCTGACCTTCTCGTCGATCTTCCTGCACGGCGGCGGCTACGAGTTCCTCGCGATCCTGCACATGGTGTCGGTCGTCTTCACCCTCATCTACATCCCGTTCGGGAAGTTCTTCCACATCGTCCAGCGGCCCGCCGCCGTCGGCATGCAGCTCTTCAAGTACACCGGCCGCCAGGACGAGCAGGTCTTCGCCTGCAAGCGCTGCGGGGAGCCCGTCGACACCGCCCCGTACGTGGAGAACCTGCGCGGCACGATGAAAGACCTGAAGCTCGACTTCGACGCCTGGGCCGAATACTGCCCTCGCTGCAAGCGGATGCTGCGCGGCAACGCCTACCTGACCCACGTCAAGAAGGGCTTCAAGTGACCGCGACGGACCCCGCCCGGGCGGCCGGCACGGCCCCGATCCCCCTCGACCCGTCCATCGCCCCGCCCGGCACCCGCAACTTCCGCGACGCCGGCGGCATCCCCGCCGACCAGTGGCACGCCGACCAGAACGGCGAGACCCTCGTCCCCACCCACTGCTGCTTCTGCGGCGTCCAGTGCGGCATGTACCTGCGCGTGGACAAGGGCGGCAAGGTCTTCGGCGTGGAGCCCCGCAACCACGACATCAACCGGATGCGGCTGTGCCCCAAGGGCATCAACGCCTACCAGCAGGTCAACCACCCCGACCGGCTGACGGCCCCGCTCGTGCGCCGCTCGCGGGACGAGGAGTTCCGCGAGTGCTCCTGGGACGAGGCGCTGGACTTCACCGTCTCCGAGGTCCGGCGCATCCAGGCCGAGCACGGCAACGACGCCTTCGGGCTGCTCGGCGGCGCCAGCCTCTACTCCGAGAAGACCTACCTCGTCGGCAAGTTCGCCCGGGTCGCCCTCAAGACCCGGCACGTGGACTACAACGGCCGCCTCTGCATGGTCAGCGCGGCCGGCGCCAACAAGCTCGCCTTCGGCATCGACCGGGCTGGGAACCCCTTCTCGGACATCCTCCTCACCGACTGCCTGCTGATCGCCGGGTCCAACGTGGGGGAGTGCTTCCCCGTGATGACCCAGTACGTGTGGGGCGCCCGGGACCGGGGTGCCTCGCTGATCGTCGTCGATCCCCGCGAGACGGCCATCGCCCGCACCGCCGACATCCACGTCGCCCTCAAGCCCGGCACGGACTCCGCCTTCTTCAACGCCGTCCTGCACGTGATCATCGCCGAGGGGCTGGCGGACGAGGCCTACCTCGCCGCCCACGCCACCGGCTGGGAGGAGGTCCGGGAGAACGTTCAGGACTACCCGCCCGCCCGCGCGGCCGCGATCTGCGGGATCCCCGAGGAACAGGTCGTCCAGGTGGCCCGGACGTTCGGCCGGGCGGGCAACGCCATGGCCTTCCACGCCCGGGGCGTCGAGCACCACTCGCAGGGCGTCGAGAACTGCCTGTCCATCATCAACCTGTGCGTCGCCACCGGGAACATCGGCAAGCCCGGGGCCGGCTACGGAACCATCACCGGACAGGGCAACGGGCAGGGCGGCCGCGAGCACGGCCAGAAGTCGGACCTGCTGCCCGGCGGGCGCTCCATCATGAACCCGGAGCACCGCCGCCAGATCTGCCGGATCTGGGGCATCGAGGAGTCCGAACTGCCCCTCGCCGGAACTTCCATGATGGAGATGGTCTGGCAGATGCAGCGCCGGGAGATCCGCGGCCTCATCGGCATCTGCAACAACCCCTTCGTGTCGCTGCCCAACTACGGCGCGGTCAAGGACGGCTACGACGCCCTCGAATTCCATGCCCAGTTCGACTTCTTCCTCTCCGAGACCGCCACCAACGCCCACGTCGTCTTCCCCGTCACCGTGTGGGCCGAGGACGAGGGCGTCATGGCCAACACCGAGGCCCGCGTCGTCAAGCACAACAAGGCGCAGGAGCCGCCCGCGGGGGTGCGCACCGACACCTGGGTGATGTGCGAGCTCGCCCGCCGCCTGGGCGTCGGCGACAAGTTCGACTTCCCCGGCTCGCGCGAGGTGTTCGAGGAGCTGCGCGTGGCCTCCGCCGGCACCGTCAACGACTACTACGGCATCACCTACGAGCGGCTGGAGGAGACCGGCGGCATCGCGTGGCCGTGCCCGTCCACCGACCACCCGGGCACGCCCCGGCTGTTCGAGGGCGGCACCACCTACCACCCCGACGGGAAGATCCATCTCCAGGTCGTCGAGTGGCACGCGCCGATGGACCCCTACACCGAGGAGTACCCCCTCTCCCTCACCACCGGGCGCACCGTCGCGCACTTCCTCTCCGGCAACCAGACGCGCCGTCTGGGCGCCCTCGTGGAACAGACCCCGAGGCCCTGGGTGGAGGTCCACCCCTCGCACGGCTTCCGCAACGGCGATCCGGTCCGGGTCGTCACCCGGCGCGGCAGCGAGGTGTTCCCGGCCCTGGTCACCGAGGCCATCCGCCCCGACACGGTCTTCATCCCGTACCACTGGCCCGTCCCGACGGCCGCGAACGCCCTGACCATCGACGCCCTCGATCCCCGCTCGAAGATCCCCGAGTACAAGGTGTGCGCCGCGCGCATCGAGGCCGCCGAACGGGTCGACGAGGTGCCCGCGCCGCCCACGGCCCCCGGCCACGAGGCCTACCCGGAGACCCAGGTCTCCCGCACCGACGCCCTGCCGCCGACGTCCCCGCAGGGGCGTGGCACGGCCGAGAGGAGCTGACGCGCCATGATGGGTCGCACGATCTTCATCGATCCGGGCCGCTGCATCGGCTGCCAGGCCTGCGTCTCCGCCTGCCGCGAATGCGATTCGCATCGCGGCAAGTCGATGATCCACCTGGACTACACCGACCCCGGCATGTCCGTCGCCTCCCTCCCGACCGTCTGCATGCACTGCGAGGACCCGGTCGCGCCCTGCGCCGAGGTCTGCCCGGCCGACGCGATCCTCGTCACCGCCGACGGAGTGGTGCAACAGGCCGACACCACCCGCTGCATCGGCTGCGCCAACTGCGTCAACGCCTGCCCCTTCGGCGTGCCGAAGATCGACCTCCAGGCGAAGCTCCAGATGAAGTGCAACCTCTGCTACGACCGCACCGCCTACGGCCTGGCCCCCATGTGCGCCACGGTCTGCCCGACCGGGGCGCTGTTCTACGGAACCCTCGAAGAACTCCGGGCCGAACGCCCCGGCGTACAGGTCGCCGACTCCTTCGTCTTCGGTGACGTCGTCGTCAGCACCGGCGTGGCGATGGTCGTCCCCGCGGACAAGGTCCAGTGGCCCGTTCCCGGCGGTCTGCCCGTCGTCGAGATCAACGGAGTGGATGTCCGATGAGCGTGACCCAGCAGCCCTCACCCGGCCCGGGACCCGGACCCGACGGCCACGGCCACGGCCGCGGACCCGACGGCGACGCCGCGGCGGACCAACTGCGCGATCGGATCAGCGCCGACTCCCTCACCACCCGCCGCGACTACCTGCGGATCGTCGCCACCGTCTCCGGAGGCCTGGCCATCGGCGGGGTCGGCGTCGCCGCCGGCATCCTGCACCGGCACGGCGACAGCGAGACCCTGCCCGAGGCGAAGCGGGTCGCCGACGACCTGCCCCCGGGGCAGTCCGTCGCCTTCCGCTTCCCCGGCGAGGAGGACCGGGCGCTGGCCGTCCGGCTGTCCGACGGCAGCCTCGTCGGCTACTCCGCCGTCTGCACCCACCTGGCCTGCGGCGTCCTCTGGCGCGAGGACCGGGGCGCCGACGGAGAGCTGTACTGCCCCTGCCACGAGGGCGTCTTCGACGCCCGCACCGGAGAGGTGACGGCCGGGCCACCGCCCCGCCCCCTCCCCAGGATCATCCTGACCGAGCAGGCCGACGGCAGCGTCTGGGCCGTCGCCACCGCCCGGTCGGGAGAACCGGCCAAGGAAGCCCTGTGCCGGCAGTTCGGCGAGTCCCGACCGGAGATGGCCCAACGCCTGGGCTGCCCCGCGGCGGCCCGCGCCACGACGACCGGGAGCGGACGGACGTGAGCGAAGCACCCCTGCCCCCGCGCCCCGGCTACCGGCCCGGCAGCGCGGAGCCCCGACTGAACCGCCCGGTGCGCGAGCGGTATCCGCAGATCCGCCCCACGAGCGGCTACGGGGACCCGCGGATCCGGCACACCGGCCCCGGCCCCGGAGCCGGCACCGAACAGGAGCCGGAACGCTCCTCGAAGCTCAACGCGCGCCTCGCCCTGGCCCTGACCGTCGTCATCGGGCAGCTCTGGGCGCTGACCGTCACCGTCAACGAGTGGATGAAGGGAAACACCGGCACGGCCTGGTGGGGGGCGGGATTCCTGATCCTGTCCTTCCTCGTCGTGATCGGTCTGTGGCTCCTCGACCCGAAGGACCGATGACCATGTCCATACCCACGCCCACCCCGTCCGCGGTGCGTTCGCACCGTGCGGAGACCTACAAGCCCGGTGCCACGATCGGGGACTGGCGGCCCGAGGACGACGGCTTCTGGCAGTCCACCGGCCGCAGGGTCGCCCAGCGCAACCTGTGGGTGTCCATCCCCGCGCTGATGCTCGGCTTCGTGGTCTGGCAGGTCTGGTCGGTGACCGTGGTCAAGCTGAACGACGTCGGCTTCGCGTTCTCCAAGTCGCAACTGTTCTGGCTGACCGCCATACCCGGCCTCACCGGCGGCACCTTCCGGATCCTGTACACCTTCATCGGGCCGATCTTCGGCGAGCGCAAGTTCACCGCGTTCAGCACGATCATCCTGGTCGCCCCGATGCTGTGGCTGGGCTTCGCGCTCCAGGACACCGGAACGCCCTACTGGGAGCTGGTCCTCATCGCGGCCGTCTGCGGGATCGGCGGCGCGAACTTCGCCTCCTCGATGGCGAACATCGGCTTCTTCTTCCCCAAACGGGAGAAGGGCAGCGCCAACGGCCTCAATGGAGGGCTCGGAAACCTCGGCGTGAGCGTGGTCCAGCTGGTCGCGCCGCTGGTGGTCACCGCCGCCGTGCTGGGCGCCCCCGCCAGTGGCCCGCAGCACGACGCGAAGAACGACACCGACATCTGGCTCCAGAACGGCGCCTTCCTCTGGGTGCCCCTCCTGGTGATCATGGCGGCGCTCGCCTGGTTCCTGATGAACGACCTGAAGGTGGCCTCGGCCCCGTTCAGCCAGCAGAAGATCATCTTCAAGCGCAAGCACAACTGGCTGATGACCTGGCTCTACGTCGGCACCTTCGGTTCCTTCATCGGGTTCGCCGCCGGCCTGCCCCTGCTGATCAAGAACAACTTCGAGTCCCAGGGCTACCAGGCCACCACCTACGCCTGGATCGGCCCGTTCATCGGCGCCCTCATGCGCTGGGCCGGCGGCTGGCTCTCCGACCGCATCGGCGGCGCCAAGGTGACCATGCTGTCCTTCGTCGGCATGGCCGCGGCCCTGGTGGTCGTGATCTACGCACTGCCGCACGGCGACGACCAGGGCAGCTTCTGGGCCTTCTTCATCGGCTTCCTGGTGGCCTTCGCCTTCTCCGGACTGGGCAACGGCTCCACCTTCCGGCAGATCCCGGTGATCTTCCGGGAGCAGCACATGCGCCGGGCCGAGGGCCAGGGCCCCGAGGCACAAGCGGCCGCCATGAAGCAGTCCGAGATGGAGGCGGGCGCGGTCACCGGCTTCTCCTCCGCCATCGCCGCCTACGGCTTCTTCTTCATCCCCGCGATGTTCGCCGCCATGGCGGTCACGAACGCGCTGTGGCTGTTCATCGGGTTCTACGCGACCTGCCTCGCCGTGTGCTGGTGGTTCTACGCCCGCAAGGGCGCGGAAGCCCCCAGCTGACGAGCGGCGGTACGGGTACGGGGAGCACCGCGAGCGGTACCGGGAACGGAGGCGGGGTCGGCGGCCGGGGCGGGGGCCGCCGACCGGGCGGCCGTACCCTGGAGGCATGAGCACCGCCCGCGCCTCCGAACCGCAGCCCCCGCAGCCCGAGACCGAGGCGCAGTCGGCGGAGCCCGAACCGAAGCCCGCGCCGTCGAAGCCCGCACCGGCCAAGCCCGCGCCGCGCCTGGTCTTCGACGACCCGCTGGACCAGCAGTCCTCCGACGACTCGGACCGCGGCTGGGGCGAACGGGCTCCCGCCGGCGGAAGCGCGGCCGACCTGGCCCGCTTCCTCGACGAGAAGCCCCCGCACCACATCTGATCCGCCGCGGCGGTCAGAAGGCGTCGCGCGACCCCGGCGCCCCGGGGGCGCCCCCGCCGTTCGCGCCGCGCTGTGCGACGAGCGCGTCCCGGATCTCCTTGAGGACCTCCAGCTCGGTGATCTCCATGGTCTCCTGCACGCCCTCCTTGGCCTTGCGGCGCGCTTCCTGCTTGGCGAGGTACTTCGCCATCGGCAGCACCATCAGGAAGTAGACGACGGCAGCGGTGATCAGGAAGGTCAGCGTGGCGTTCAGGACCGAACCCCAGAGGATCTCCACGCCCGTCGGCTGGCCGTCCTTGCCGATGCCACAAGGGTTCTTGATGCAGGACTTGTAGACGTCCAGGTTCTTCGTGCCGATGGCGCCGATGACCGGGCTGATGATGCCCTTCACGAGCGAGTTCACGATGTTCGTGAAAGCGGCGCCGATGACGACCGCCACCGCCAGGTCGACGACGTTGCCGCGCATCAGGAAGGCCTTGAAGCCCGCCAGGACGCTCTCCTTCTTCTTCTCGCTCACCACTGAGCCTTTCTTCGCACCTACGGAACTTGGAGCCAACGGTTCCGAAAGCTACGGCAGTCCGGGCCCGGCGTGTCCAATCGCTGCCCTCCTTGAAGTGACTTGACTGCTCGCCCGTGCGAATCGGCGCCGCGCGAAACGGAGTCGTGCGAAGCGCCCGGCGGACCGGCGAGGTGCGGATCAACACAGCGTCACCGCCAGCTTCGCCACCGTGCCCGCACCGACGAGCGCCCGCGCGGTGTCCCGGGGTACCGACAGGACCACCAGCGCCCCGCCGTCCCCCACGTCCCGCTCCGCGCGCGGGACTTCGGTCACCCGCGCCCCCGCAGCCACCACTCGGGGCGGCCCCGCGCGCTCCGCCGCCACCACGTCCACCCGGTCCCCGGGCCGCAACAGCCCCACCGTCGCCGCGTCGGCGATGCGCACCGGGGCGGAGACCATGCGCACCACCGCCTGCGGCGGTTTCACCTCGGACGGCGGCGCGCTCCGCGCCGCCCGGGCCTCCGTCCCGCCGACGACCAGCGCCGCCGCCGTCACGGCCAGCCCGGCCGAGGCGGCACGCCGCCGACGCCGCACCGCGCGGCGCAGCCGGCCCCCGCCCCGCCCCACGCGCAGCGGGGGAAACAGCGGAACGGGGCGCGCGGGGGGACACGGGGAAGCGGGAGAACACCCGGGGACGGAGGCGACCGCGACAACCGGGGCGCCCGCAGCGACGGGCAAACAGGCAGCAGCCGGCGAACACGCCGACGGCGAAGCCGCGAGGGAGGTCGGGAGCGAGCCGCGGAGGGTCGGGGGAGTGGTCCTGGACATGGTGGGGCACCGCCGAACTGATCGGGTTCCGGTGTCCGGGCGGGCGCCCGAACACCCCTCACGATCCGCCCCACCACCGCATCCCGCTCCGCCCTGTGGACGGTCCCCAGGCTGTGGACAACCGCGTCACCCGGACGAGTGGGCCTCCCGAGCCGGCTTCACGTCCCGGACCGCCTCAGTACGCCGAACCGGCCCGATGCCCCGGACGCCCCGGCCCCCTCACGCCGTGGCGGCGGGCCGCACCGTGCAGGCCTCGGTGAACCCCTGGCTGGTCATGCCGAAGGCGCTGTTCACGCGCGAGCGGAAGTTCTCCAGGGCGACCATGGCGGTGAGTTCGACGAACGCCTCCTCGCCCAGCAGCCCGATCAGCCGCGCCGCCAGCTCGTCGGTCACCGTCGGCTCGGTCTCGGTCATGGCCTCGGCGTACTCCATGACGAGCAGCTCGGTCGCGGTGAACACCTCGCGGGCCTCCCGCCACCGCGGCACCCGCTCGATCTTCTCCGGCGACAACCCCAGCCCGGCGCCGGCCCATTGACCGAAGTCCATGCACCACGAGCAGTTGACCCGCGCCGCGGTGGCCATGACCGCGAGGTGCTTCAGCCCGGCGTCCAGCTTGTTCCACTTCGCCGCCCGCTGTTCGAGCCGGACGTACGAGAACAGCACGCGCGGGTTGTGTCCGTACGCCAGCCCCGGCTCCAGCACCTTGCCGTAGGTGCGGCGCGAGTACCAGGTGGCGATCCGTACGAGGAGCGTGCGCGGCGGGGTGAGCGAGATGCGCGGCATGATCGGCCTCTTCCGGTCGGGGGCGGGTGATGGCCGCCCGTTCACCATGGAGACAAAGGCACCGCGCGGAACGTGACACCTTCCGCGAAATTCCTTCGCGGCGAAATGCGGCCCCTACCAAAACCCGGCCCCGAACCCGGCCCCGGCCCCGAACCCGGCCCCGCACCCGACACCCGTCCCGCCCGGCCACGCCTCCGCCTACGGCAGCTCGATCCCCAGGTCCCAGCCGTCGTGGGCGTGGGTGCACAGGCAGTCGCGGGACTTCGTCTCCGGCAGCGCCTTCACCGCGTCGAAGAGGACCTCGCGCAGTCGGCCGACGTTCTCGCCGAACACCCGCAGGACCTCGGTGTGGGACACGCCCTCGCCCGTCTCGGCGCCCGCGTCCAGGTCCGTGACCAGCGCCATCGAGGTGTAGCAGAGCCCCAGCTCGCGCGCGAGGACCGCCTCGGGGTGCCCGGTCATGCCGACCACCGACCAGCCCGCCGCCGCGTGCCAGCGGGACTCGGCGCGGGTGGAGAAGCGCGGCCCCTCGACGACGACCATGGTGCCGCCGTCCACCGGCTCCCAGTCCCGCCCGCGCGCCGCCGCCAGGGCCACGGAGCGCCCGACCGGGCAGTACGGATCGGCGAAGGTGGTGTGCACGACGTTCGGGACGGACCCGTCGGGCAGCGGTTCCCCGTCGAAGAAGGTCTGGGCGCGGGACTTCGTACGGTCCACCAGCTGGTCGGGGACGAGCAGCGTGCCCGGCCCGTACTCCGTGCGCAGGCCGCCCACCGCGCAGGGGCCCAGCACCTGGCGGACGCCGACGGAGCGCAGCGCCCACAGGTTCGCGCGGTAGTTGATCTTGTGCGGGGGTACCGTGTGGCTGCGCCCGTGCCGGGGCAGGAACGCCACCCGGCGGCCGCCCAGCTCGCCCAGGTACAGGGAGTCGCTCGGGGGCCCGTACGGGGTCTCCACCCGGATCTCGGAGACGTCCTCAAGGAAGGAGTAGAAGCCCGATCCGCCGATCACACCGATCTCTGCATTCGCCATGCCGTCACCCTAGCCGGGGACGCGCAAGGCCCCGCCGCCCACAGGGGCGACGGGGCCTTACGGAAGACGTACGAGGTCAGGCGGCCGACGTGGAGCCGGCGCTGCTGCCCGAGCCGGACGAGCCCGCGGACGACGAGGAGGACGACGCTGCCGGGGCGGCGGTCGCGGTCGTCGTCGACGCCGGCTTCGCGGCGGGCGTGCTGCTCGACGCGGAGCCGCGGCTGTCGTTCCGGTAGAAACCGGAGCCCTTGAACACGATGCCGACCGCGGAGAACACCTTCTTCAGGCGTCCATCACAGCTCGGGCACACGGTCAGTGCGTCATCGGTGAACTTCTGCACGGCCTCAAGGCCCTCACCGCACTCGGTGCACTGGTACTGATAGGTCGGCACGAATTTCCTCCTGGCACTCTGACTCGATGAGTGCTAACGACGCTCCATGGTGACGTATTCCGGCGGATCAGTCCACCGTCACCGGCGTGCGGTGACCGATCCCACGCTCGTTCACCCGATTACGGGCGACCGGAGCGGTGGCCGCCGAGCTGCTCGTGGTGCCCGTCGAGGACGAGCTCACGATCCGGCTCGGGGCCGTCGGGGCCAGCTTCGCGCGCAGCGCCAGCAAGGTGGCGAGCGCGACGACGGTGGCGACGAGCGGCACGAGGAAGCCGTACGAGGATCCGTGCGCGTCCGTCAGGCGGCCGGCCAGGGTCACGGCGCCGGCCTGGCCGAAGGCGACCGCGCCGGTCAGCCAGGTGAAGGCCTCGGTGCGCGAGGCGGCCGGGATGAGCTGCTCGATCATGGTGTAGCCGGTGATCAGCGCGGGGGCGATGCACAGGCCGACGACCAGGCCGAGCGCGCCCAGCAGGACCACGGAGTTCGCGGCCCACAGGAGCGAGGCGGCGGCGGTCAGGCCGACGTAGCCCAGGATCAGCCGGCGGCGCGGGCCGATCTTCCACGCGATGGCACCCATCGCGATGCCGGCGATCATGTTGCCCGCGGCGAAGACGCCGTACAGCATGCCGTTCGCGCCGGGGTTGCCGATCTCGTTGGAGAAGGCGGCGAGGGAGACCTGCATGCCGCCGAAGACGGCGCCGATGCCGATGAACGCGACGACCAGGACGCGCAGGCCCGGGAAGGAGAGGGCGGCGGCGTGCTTCTCGCCGTTCGCGAGGGCGGGGGTCGCCTTCGGTTCGGTGGAGCGCTGCGCGGCGAAGAACAGGCCGCCGAGCAGGGTCAGGGCGGCCTCGGTGGCCAGACCGGCCGCGGGGTGGACGCCCGTGCACAGGGCGGTGGCGAGCACCGGCCCGACGACGAAGGTGAACTCGTCGGTGACGGACTCGAACGCGGCCGCGGTCGGCAGCAGCGGGGAGCCCTCCAGCTTGGCCGCCCAGCGGGACCGGACCATCGGTCCGACCTGCGGGACGGAGGCGCCGGCCGGGACGGCGGCCAGCGCGAGCACCCACAGCGGGGTGCCGATCAGGGCGAGCGCCGTCAGGGCGCTCACGGCGACGGCGTGCACGAGCACGGCCGGAACCAGGACGGCGCTCTGGCCGCGGCGATCGGTGAGCTTGCCCATGACCGGGGCGAACAGGGCCATGGAGACGCCGGTGACGGCGGCGACGATGCCGGCGTCGCCGTAGGAGCCCGTGGAGTGCTGGACGAGCAGCAGGATGCTGATGGTCAGCATGCCGAACGGCAGACGGGCGGCGAAGCCGGGGAGGACGAAGGAGAGGGCACCGGGCGTGCGCAGCAGCTGCCCGTAGCCGGGTCGGGCGGACTTGTCGGTCGTGACCGCGGATGTCACGGCCTGGCCTTTCCGCTGCCTGGTAGAACTCCCCGTCTGCGGACGATGCGCCGCCTTGTGAGCGGCCGCACCCGTACATGTGGGAGCCCCGAGAGCTGTCCTCTTGCGCAGAACCGAGTGATACCTGGGCGCCCACTGCGGGAGGGAGCCACGGCCGCTTTGCGGTCGCGCCAGCTCTGCGTCAGGCAGAGTTGGTTCGATCTGGTGTGCCTTCATCATACAGGGGAATGCGCTAGCACGCCCTGTGATTACGGTGACAAGGCGTGACTTCACCTGCGATTAACCGGAATTTCGCATTCCCTGACCACCGATATAGGGGCAAGCTCGGTCACACACCACTGAAATTGGCCGAATTAGAACGTCGCTCTAACGAGAAACGTTCACACGCCCGCGGGTCCGGCCGGCCCCCGCCACCTAGAGTGACGCCGCGCCACCGGTTCCCAGCCACCCCGCGAGCTTGCCGCCGCGGGCCACGGCGCGCAGCCGCGCCTCCGCCGCGTCCCGCACCGGATCGGTGGCCACGACCAACAGCTCGTCCCCGCGGCGCAGCACGGTCGACGGCGCCGGTACGAAGCTCTTCGCGTCCCGGACGACCAACGTCACGGAAGCCCCCGCGGGCAGCCGCAGCTCGCTGACCTCCACGCCGTGCATCCGCGAGGCGGCCGGGATCGCGAAGGACAGCAGGTGCCCGCGCAGCTTCTCCAGCGGCGCCGACTCGATGCCGAGGTCCGACGCGGCCTCGTCGGTGTCGCCGAGTTCCAGCTTGCGCGCCAACCACGGCAGCGTCGGACCCTGCACCAGGGTGTAGACGACGACCAGCACGAAGACGATGTTGAAGACCCGCTCGCTGCCCTCGATCCCGGACACCATGGGGATGGTCGCCAGGATGATGGGCACCGCGCCGCGCAGTCCCGCCCATGACATCAGGGCCTGCTCCTGCCAGGGGATACGGAAGGGCAGCAGGCTGACGAAGACCTCCAGCGGCCGCGCCACCATCGTCAGCACCAGTCCGATGATCACGGCGGGCCAGAAGTCGTGGACCAGCTCGTGCGGCGTGACCAGCAGGCCGAGCAGCACGAACATGCCGATCTGGGCGATCCAGCCCAGCCCGTCGGCGAACCCCCGAGTGGCCGGCCAGTGCGGCAGCTTGGCGTTGCCGAGCACCATCGCGGCCAGGTACACCGCGAGGAAGCCGGAGCCGTGCGCCATCGCGCCGGCCGCGTACGCGGTGATCGCGATCGCCATCACGGCGATCGGGTAGAGGCCCGAGGCGGGCAGGGCCACGTGCCGCAGCCCGTACGAACCGAGGAAGCCGACCGTCAGGCCGATGGCGGCGCCGATGGCCAGCTCCAGCGCGATCTTGCCGAGCAGCATGTACCAGTCGTCGACCGGACCGACCGTCGCGAAGGCGACGACCAGGATGACGACGGGAGCGTCGTTGAAGCCCGACTCGGCCTCCAGCACACCCGTGATCCGGGAGGGCAGCGGGACCTTGCGCAGCACCGAGAACACGGCCGCCGCGTCGGTCGAGGAGACGACCGCGCCGACCAGCAACGCCTGCCGCCATTCCAGTCCGACCAGGTAGTGCGCCCCGGCCGCCGTCACGCCGACGCTGATCGCGACGCCCACCAGCGACAGCATGATCGCGGCCGGGAGGGCCGGTTTGATCTCTTTCCACTTGGTGCCCAGACCACCCTCGGCGAGGATCACGACGAGCGCGGCATAGCCGATGACCTGGGTCAGTTCGGCGTTGTCGAAGACGACGTTGCCGATGCCGTCCTGGCCTATCGCGATGCCTATGCCGAGGTAGATGAGCAGGCTGGGAAGTCCGCTGCGCGACGAGACGCGCACCGCCGCCACGGCGACGAGCAGCACGAGCGAGCAGACCAGCAGGAGCTCATTGAGCGTGTGGACAGTCAGTGGGCGGCCCTTCCTGGAGGCGCCGCCCGGCGGATCGTTCCTCCCGAGGGCGCATTCGGCAAGTACTTCGTTACTTTACCTAATCTTTGACGCTTTCTTGACGCGCTCCTCACATTGTGAAACGCCGGATCGGCCTTGTCCTCAGCACCCGCGACCCCGCTTCCGCGTCGGGCCGGGCTGCCCCCCTACCCCTGGCGGATCAACGAACCCGGGTCTGCGCCTATGGTTGCTCCCAGACTCAGGACCACCCTGCCCCTCTAAGGACAGCGATGCCCGCCAACGAATCCGGACCTTCCGTCAAGAAGAAGGGACGACGCGCACGCCTGCTCGTGCTCGTCATGGTCCTGGCGCTCTTGGCGGGCCTCGGCTACGGCGCGTACTGGAGCGCGGACACCGTACGCGCCTCGTTCCCGCAGACGACCGGCTCCCTCAAGGTCCCCGGCCTGACCGGGACCGTCGACGTCAAGCGCGACGAGCACGGGATCCCCCAGCTCTACGCCGACAACGACGAGGACCTCTTCCGCGCCCAGGGCTTCGTGCACGCCCAGGACCGGTTCTGGGAGATGGACGTACGCCGCCACATGACCTCGGGCCGTCTCTCCGAGATGTTCGGCTCCGGGCAGGTGGAGACCGACGCCTTCCTGCGCACCCTGGGCTGGCGGCAGGTCGCGCAGGCCGAGTACGACACGAAGCTCTCGCCCGAGACCAAGAAGTACCTCCAGGCCTACGCCGACGGGGTCAACGCGTACCTGAACGGGAAGTCCGGCAAGGACCTCTCCGTCGAGCACGCCACCCTCAAGCTGAGCGAGGGCTACGCGCCGGAGAAGTGGTCGCCGGTGGACTCGGTGGCCTGGCTCAAGGCGATGGCCTGGGACCTGCGCGGCAACATGCAGGACGAGATCGACCGCTCGCTGATGGCCAACAAGCTCTCGCAGGCGCAGATCGACGAGCTCTACCCGCCGTACCCCTTCGACCGGAACAAGCCGATCGTCGAGGGCGGCACGGTCGCGGGCGGCAAGTACACCCCGCAGGGCACGGGAACCGGAACGGGCACGGGCACGGGCTCCAGCACCGGCTCGGGTACGGGTACCGGCTCGGGTACCGGCTCCGGCACCGGCTCGGGTACCGGCACCGGCTCCGGTACGGGCAACGGCGCCGGCTCGCAGGTCGCCCCGCAGGGCGGCAGCACCGCCACCGGTCTCGCCGGCAACGCCACCGCCCAGGGCGCGAGCGTCGGCCTGCGCACGCAGCTGACCTCCCTCGCCAAGACCCTGGACGAGATCCCGGCCATCCTCGGCCCCAACGGCAGCGGCATCGGCTCGAACTCCTGGGTCATCGCGGGCAAGTACACGACCACCGGCAAGCCGCTCCTCGCGAACGACCCGCACCTGTCCCCGCAGCTGCCCTCGGTCTGGTACCAGATGGGCCTGCACTGCCGCGCGACCTCGCCCCAGTGCCAGTACGACGTCGCCGGCTACAGCTTCTCCGGCATGCCCGGCGTGGTCATCGGCCACAACGCCGACATCGCCTGGGGCATGACCAACCTCGGCGCAGACGTCACCGACCTCTACCTGGAGCAGGTCCGCCCCGACGGCTACGTCTACGACAACAAGACGCTCCCCTTCACCGTCCGCGACGAGGTCATCAAGGTCGCCGGCGGCCCCAGCAAGAAGATCACCGTCCGTTCCACCAACAACGGACCGCTGATCTCGGACCGCAGCGACGAACTCGGTACGGTCGGCTCCCGCGCCCCCGTCCCCAGCTCCGCGCCCGACCGGGGCGACGGCTACGCCGTGGCCCTGCGCTGGACCGCGCTGGACCCGGGCAAGTCGATGGACGCGGTCTTCAAGCTGAACCGGGCCAAGGACTTCAACAGCTTCCGGGCCGCCGCCGCGGACTTCGAGGTCCCGTCGCAGAACCTGATCTACGCCGACAACAAGGGCGCCACCGGCAACATCGGCTACCAGGCCCCGGGTCGCATCCCGATCCGCACCCAGGGCGACGGCCGACTGCCCGCCCCCGGCTGGGACCCCAAGTACGCCTGGAAGAGCGGCAACGCGGGATACATCCCGCAGAACGAGATGCCGTGGGAGCTCAACCCCGCACGCGGTTACGTCGTCACCGCCAACCAGGCGGTCACCGAGAGCGGCACCGGCGCGGGCAAGTACCCGTACCTGCTGACCACCGACTGGGGCTACGGCGCCCGCAGCCAGCGGATCAACGACCTCATCGAGGCGAAGATCAAGGACAGCGGCAAGATCTCCACCGACGACATGCGCACCATGCAGATGGACAACAGCAGCGAGATCGCCGCGCTGCTGACCCCGATGCTGGCCAAGATCCAGGTCTCGGACCCGGACGTGCGCTCGGCGCAGAAGCTGCTGGAGGGTTGGAACTACACCCAGGAGCCCGACTCGGCCGCCGCCGCCTACTTCAACGCGGTCTGGCGCAACATCCTCAAGCTGTCCTTCGGCGACAAGATGCCGAAGGAACTGCGCATCGAGGGCAGCTGCGTCAACGTCCGCGACCAGACCAGCGGTCCGGCCGACGACCTCGCCGAGCTGGTCCGCGAATGCGGTACCCGAGGCGCCGACTCGGCCCAGCCCGACGGCGGTGACCGCTGGTTCGAGGTGGTCCGCCGACTGGTCAAGGACGAGAAGTCGGCCTGGTGGCAGAGCCCCGCGATCCGCGCGGAGAAGGCGACCACGACCCGTGACGAGCTGTTCGCGCGGGCCATGGAGGACGCCCGTTGGGAACTCACCGCCAAGCTCGGCAAGGACCAGTCGACCTGGAGCTGGGGCCGGCTGCACCAGCTGACGCTGAAGAACCAGACGATCGGCACCGAGGGCCCCGGCTTCATGCAGTGGCTCCTCAACCGCGGCCCGTGGAACCTGGGCGGCGGCGAGGCCACCGTCAACGCCACCGGCTGGAACGCCTCCGGCGGGTACGGGGTCACCTGGGTCCCGTCGATGCGCATGGTCGTGAACCTCAACGACCTGGACAAGTCCCGCTGGATCAACCTGACCGGCGCCTCGGGGCACGCGTACCACGACAACTACACGGACCAGACGAGCCTCTGGGCCAAGGGCGAACTGCTGGACTGGCCCTTCGGGAAGGCGGCCGTCGACAAGGCGACCGTCCACACCCTCACGTTGAAGCCGGCCGGCTCGAACTAGCCGAAGCGCACCACCCCCGAGGGGGTGGCGACCGCCCGAACGGGGTGGTCGTGCGGTTCCTCCGGGACCCGCGCGACCACCTCTTCGTCGTAGAGGAGCACCACCAGCGCCGGGTGCGCCCCGGCCCGTTCCAGCCGCGCCAGCACCCGGTCGTACGAACCGCCGCCGCGGCCGAGCCGCATGCCGCGCCCGTCCACCGCCAGCCCGGGCAGCAGGACGGCGTCCGCCCCGGTCACCGCGTCCGGGCCGAGCGCCGGCCCGACCGGCTCCCACAGCCGCATCTTCCCCGGGTGCGCGGCCTCCGCGAGGCGGTCGGGGCCTTCGTACACCGCCCAGTCAAGGTCGTTGTCGGGCAGCAACAGGGGCAGCAACACCCGCTTGCCGGCGGCCCGCAGCGCGTCGAGCAGGTCCCGGGTACCGGGCTCGCCGCCGACGGAGACGTACGCGGCCACCGTGGCGGCGTCGGCCAGTTCGGGCAGCGCGAGGGCGGTGCGGGCGAGCGCGCGGGCCGCCGTCCGGCGCGCGTCGTCGGTCAGGGCGCGCCGGGCGGCGAGCAGTTCCCGGCGCAGGGACGCCTTCTCGGGCGAGCGGGGTCCGTTTTCGGGCGGATTTTCTACCACAGTTGAGTCTCAATCGCTCGTTCATTCGGGCATATCGGGAGGTATTTACCGGTATCCAGCGGAGTGTTCGATGGGAGCCACTATCGTTCTGCCCATGACTCAGTTGCACCCCGTGATCAAAAAGGCCGTCATTCCGGCTGCGGGCCTCGGCACTCGGTTCCTTCCGGCGACCAAGGCGACCCCCAAGGAAATGCTCCCGGTCGTGGACAAACCGGCCATCCAGTACGTCGTGGAGGAGGCCGTCTCGGCCGGCCTGGACGACGTCCTCATGATCACAGGACGTAACAAGCGCGCACTCGAAGACCACTTCGACCGGAACTACGAGCTGGAGTCGGCCCTCATCGCCAAGGGTGACGACGACCGACTGAAGAAGGTCCAGGAGTCCAGCGACCTGGCCACCATGCACTACGTCCGCCAGGGCGACCCGCGCGGTCTCGGTCACGCCGTGCTCTGCGCCGAGCCCCACGTCGGCGACGAGCCGTTCGCCGTCCTCCTCGGTGACGACCTCATCGACCCCCGCGACCCCCTGCTGCGCCAGATGGTCGACGTCCACGCGCGCACCGGCGGCACCGTCATCGCGCTCATGGAGGTCGACCCGGCCAACGTGCACCTCTACGGCTGCGCAGCCATCGAGGCGACCGACGAGGCGGACGTCGTCCGCGTCACCGGCCTCGTCGAGAAGCCGGACGCCTCCGAGGCGCCCAGCAACTACGCGGTCATCGGACGGTACGTCCTGAACCCGGCGATCTTCGGCATACTGCGGGAGACCGAGCCGGGCCGCGGTGGGGAGATCCAGCTCACCGACGCCCTGCAGAAGCTGGCCGCCGACGAGACCGTGGGCGGCCCGGTGCACGGCGTGGTCTTCCGCGGCCGCCGCTACGACACCGGCGACCGGGGTGACTACCTGCGGGCCATCGTCCGACTCGCCTGCGAGCGCGATGACCTGGGACCCGAGTTCCGCACCTGGCTTCACCGTTACGTCACGGAGGAGATGTAGCACCTTGAGCAGTCCCGCACCGCAGGACACCGGCCACCAGCGTCTGTGGTCCGTGGACGAGCACCTCGCGGACGTCCTCGCCACCGTCCGGCCGCTGGAGCCCATCGAGCTCCAGCTGCTCGACGCCCAGGGCTGTGTCCTGGTCGAGGACGTCACCGTGCCCGTCGCCCTCCCGCCCTTCGACAACAGCTCCATGGACGGTTACGCCGTCCGCACGGCCGACGTCCAGGGTGCGACCGAGGAGTTCCCCGCGGTGCTCGCGGTGATCGGGGACGTGGCGGCGGGCAGCGGCGAGCTGCCCACCGTCGGCCCCGGCCAGGCCGCGCGCATCATGACCGGCGCCCCGCTGCCCCCCGGCGCGGAAGCCGTCGTCCCGGTCGAGTGGACCGACGGCGGCGCCGGCGGCGGTGCGGCCTCCGGGATGACCCCGGCCGCCACCGCGCCCGAGGGCGCGGGCGGCGAGGTGCGGGTCCACCGGCCCGCCGAGGCGCGGGCGCACGTCCGCGCCCGCGGCAGCGACGTACAGGCCGGGGACCTGGCGCTGGCCGCCGGTACCGTCCTCGGGCCGCCGCAGATCGCCCTGCTGGCCGCCATCGGGCGCGGTACGGTCCGGGTCCGGCCGCGACCGCGGGTCGTCGTCATGTCCACCGGCAGCGAGTTGGTCCAGCCGGGTGAGACGCTGGCCGCGGGCACGATCTACGACTCCAACAGCTTCGCGCTGGCCGCGGCCGCGCGGGACGCCGGTGCCATCGCCTACCGCGTCGGCGCCGTCGCGGACGACGCGGACACCCTGCGCTCGACCATCGAGGACCAGCTCATCCGGGCCGATCTGCTGGTCACCACGGGCGGGGTCAGCGTCGGCGCGTACGACGTGGTCAAGGAGGCCCTGACCTCCGTCTCCGCCGGCGACGACGCGGCCGCGGCGGGGAACGTCGACTTCCGCAAGCTCGCCATGCAGCCCGGCAAGCCCCAGGGCTTCGGCACCATCGGCCCCGACCACACCCCGCTGCTGGCGCTGCCCGGCAACCCGGTGTCCTCGTACGTCTCCTTCGAGCTGTTCGTGCGGCCCGCGATCCGGGCGCTGATGGGCCTGCCCGCGTCCGCGGTCAACCGGCCGAGCGTGCGGGCGGTGCTCACGTGCGACAAGCCCCTCGGGTCGCCGGCGGGCCGCCGGCAGTACCTGCGCGGCAAGTACGACGCCGATAACGGCACCGTCTCCCCGGTCGGCGGATCGGGCTCCCACCTGATCGCCGCGCTGGCCCACGCCGACTCCCTGATGGTCGTACCGGAGGACGTCACCTCGGTGGAGCCCGGCACCGACCTGGAAGTGATCCTGCTCGGCTGACCACCCGCCGGTGCGGGTAGCGTGTGTCGCACCACACAGGCCCCCCGGGGCCCAGAGCGGAGCGGCACAGCATGAGTACCGAGAGCAGGCTCACCCACATCGACGAGGCCGGCGCTGCCCGGATGGTCGACGTCTCGGCGAAGGACGTCACCACCCGGACGGCCCGCGCCAGCGGACGCGTCCTCGTCTCCCCCCGGGTGATCGAGCTGCTGCGCGGCGAGGGCGTGCCCAAGGGCGACGCCCTCGCCACCGCGCGGATCGCCGGGATCATGGGGGCCAAGAAGACCCCCGACCTGATCCCGCTGTGCCACCCGCTGGCGGTGTCCGGCGTGAAGGTCGACCTGTCGGTCGTCGACGACGCCGTCGAGATCCTCGCCACGGTCCGCACGAGCGACCGCACGGGTGTCGAGATGGAGGCCCTGACGGCCGTCGCGGTCGCCGGGCTCACCGTGATCGACATGGTGAAGGCCGTCGACAAGGGCGCGGTCATCACCGACGTCCGGGTGGAGGAGAAGACCGGCGGCAAGTCGGGCGACTGGAGCCGGGGATGAACGCCCCCCGCGGCGGCGAGGTCCACAGCCACGTCCCGCCGGCGGCCGGCGGGGCCCGGACGGCGGCGGCGCCCGCCGCGGCCGAGACGCCCGCGCCGCGCGCCCTGGTAATCACCGCCTCCAACCGCGCCTCGCGGGGCGTCTACGCCGACAAGGGCGGCCCCCTGCTCGCCGAGGCGCTGGAGAAGCTCGGCTTCGCGGTGGACGGCCCGCGCGTGGTCCCGGACGGGGACCCCGTCGAGGCGGCGCTGCGCGAGGCCGTGGTCGCCGGGTACGACGTCGTCCTCACCACCGGCGGCACCGGCATCTCGCCGACCGACCGGACCCCGGACGCGACCGCCCGCGTACTGGACTACGAGATCCCCGGCATCCCCCAGGCCATCCGCGCCGAGGGCCTCGCGAAGGTACCGACCGCCGCCCTGTCCCGGGGCCTGGCGGGCGTCGCCGGCCACACCCTCATCGTGAACCTGCCCGGCTCGACGGGCGGCGTGAAGGACGGCCTCGCCGTGCTGGCCCGGATCCTGCCGCACGCCGTCGACCAGATCCGCGGCGGCGACCACCCCAGACCCCCGGCGGACCCCGGGAGCCAGAACTGAACGGCCCCTCCTGGCCGGTGGCGCTCGCGGACGGTGACGTCACGCTCCGGCCGATAAAGGTGCGGGACCAGCGGGCCTGGCGCGAGGTCAACCGCCGCAACCGCGAATGGCTGCGGCCGTGGGAGGCCACCATTCCGCCGCCCGCGCCCTGGGGCCCCGTCGTGCACCGGCCGACGTTCCGGCAGATGGTCCGCCACCTGCGGGGGGAGGCGAACGCGGGCCGCATGCTGCCCTTCGTCATCGAGTACCAGGGGCGCCTCGTCGGCCAGTTGACGGTCGCCGGGATCACCTGGGGCTCGATGTGCGCCGCCCACGTGGGCTACTGGGTGGACCGCGACGTGGCGGGCCGCGGCGTGATGCCGACGGCCGTCGCGCTCGCCGTGGACCACTGCTTCGCGAAGGTGGGACTGCACCGCGTCGAGGTGTGCATCCGCCCGGAGAACGGTCCCAGCCGCCGGGTGGTGGAGAAGCTCGGCTTCCGCGCGGAGGGCACGCGTCCGAGGTACCTGCACATCGACGGGGCCTGGCGGGACCACCTGGTCTTCGCGTTGACGGTGGAGGAGGTCCCGGAGGGGCTGCTGCGCCGGTGGCACCGGACGCGACCGCAGCCCCAGGACATGCCGCCGACGGTCGCCTGAAAAGCGGTTATCGTAAATGCGTTCGAATTCTTGACCGGGTCGCCCATAACCTGATCCGAAGAATCACAAAAAAAGTCCGTGATATCAGCCTGATCGTGCGACACACCGACTCAATTGGCTGATCCCCCCGCCCGCGCCCCTCTACGGTGTGGGGTGTGAGCAGCAGCGGCCTCATCTACGCAGTCATTGTCGGGGCCTGGGCCGCCTACTTGGTGCCCATGTGGCTCCGGAGGCAGGACGAGCTGAACGAAGCGCGTCCGACGGAACGCTTCTCCACCGCCATCCGGCTGCTTTCCGGCCGGGCGGGAATGGAGCGCCGTTACGCCAAGGGGCTGCGTGAGCGCGGTGACGAACAGGCGGAGCCCCAGCCCCGCGGGGAGCCGGACGCCGCGACGGAAACGGTCAACTCCGTGGACGCCGACGCCCGGGCCTTCGACGTGCCCCCGACCAGGGCCGAACCGAGATTGGCCGAGGCCGAACGGGTCCGGCGCCAGCAGCGCCTCCAGGTGCTCGCCCGCCGCCGGCGCACCACCGCGCTGCTCTTCCTGGTGTTCAGCTGCGGAGCGGTCGTCGCCGCGGTCGGCGGCCTCCACTACCTGTGGGCGCCGGCCGTCCCCGCCCTGCTGCTGAGCGCCTACATCGTGCACCTGCGGGTCCACGAGCGGCGGCGCTACGAGTTCACCATGGACCGGCGCCGCGCCGAGGCCGCCGCCCGCAACCTGCGGGAGAACCGGCCCCGGCGCCGGACGGCCGACGACGGCGCCGCCGCGGGCGCCGAACCGGACCCCGCGCCACCGGTCTCCCCCCAGGAGGCCGGGCGCCGCGCGCTCGTCGAGCAGACCGACCACGCCGAGTGGGTGGACCAGCAGCGCGAACGTGAGCGCGGTCCGGCGCGCGGCGACAGCTGGGAGCCGGTCCCGGTCCCGCTGCCGACGTACGTGACCGCCCCCGTCGCCCCCCGCGCCACCGGACCGGCCGCCCCCGACGGCTGGAGCTCGACCCGCTCCAGTACCGCCGAGCCGACGGAACCCCGACTGCGGGCGCAGCCCGGGGTGCCGAAGCCGGCGTCGGAGCCGATGCCGGAGGTGAAGGCGGCGACGGGTCCGGAGACGGGCCGGGCGGCCCGACCGGAACTCGGGGCCCAGGCCACGACGCCCCGCCCCCGCGGCCGCGAGCGGGGTCGCACCCCGCTGTTCGACCAGTACGAGGGCGAGGACCGCCCGCGCGCCGCGAACGAGTGACCGGCGATCGGTGACCTGCGCGGACGCTCCGGAGAATCGGTTTTGGAGCACCCGCGAGGGGATGCTAATGTTTCACACGTCGCAAGGGCCTGTGGCGCAGTCTGGTAGCGCACCTCGTTCGCATCGAGGGGGTCTGGGGTTCAAATCCCCACAGGTCCACAAACGACAGTTCACGGGTTGCTCCCGAGAACGTCCCGAAATCCCGTCAGGTCGAAAGACCGGGCGGGATTTCGGCGTTCGTGGGGTCGTGGCGATGTTCGGGTGCGGGCGCCCGTGGGCGCGGTCCGACTCGGGTGAGGGTCGGTGAGCGGCGGGGGTCCGCCGGAGTCGACCCGGCGGGCCCGCCGTCGGGTGGGTCAGGCCGTCAGGGACTTCGTCATGCAACGGCTGGACTCGTGGAAGCGGTAGTGGCCGAACTTCTCCGACAGGGCGTAGCCCGAGGAGAGGTAGAGGGCGATGGCCTCCGGCTGCTGGTCGCCGGTCTCCAGGACCATGCGGCGGCGGCCGGCGGCGCGGGCGTCGGCTTCGAGGTCGGCCAGGATGCGGCGGGCCAGGCCCAGACCGCGGGCCTCGGGGACCACGTACATGCGCTTCACCTCGGCGTCGCCCTCGGAGTAGCCCTCCTCGGCGCGCTCCATGCGGCGCCAAGCCCCGCTGGCCACGGGGGTGTCCGAGGCGTCGTAGGCCAGCAGGTACAGGCCGTTCGGCGGGACGAACATGCCGGGGTCGAGGAAGGTGGCGTCGCCCTCGCCCTGGTAGCGCTGCTGGTATTCCAGCTGGACCCGGGCGTCGAGGTCGACGGCGTGGGGGTGGTCGTAGGCGGCGGTGCGCAGGTGTATCCCGTGAGACATCAGGACATCGTACGGAAGGCTCCGGCTATGGTGCGGGGATGCTCACTGTGACCTCCGTGAATGTGAATGGGATCCGCGCCGCCGCCAAGAAGGGCTTCGGGGAGTGGCTCGCGGGATCCGACGCCGACGTCGTGTGCCTCCAGGAGGTACGGGCCGAGGAAGGGCAGATTCCGGACGAGGTGCGCACGCCCGCGGGCTGGCACACGGTGTTCGCGCCGGCCGCCGCCAAGGGGCGGGCCGGGGTCGCGCTGTACACGCGCCGGGCCCCGGAGCGGGTGCGCGTCGGCTTCGGGAGCGAGGAGTTCGACGCCGCCGGGCGGTACCTGGAGATCGACCTGCCGGGGGTGACCGTCGCCAGCCTCTACCTGCCCTCCGGCGAGGCGGGGACCGAGAAGCAGGACGAGAAGTACCGGTTCATGGACGAGTTCCTCCCCTACCTGACCGCGCTCAAGGTGTCGGCCGCAGCCGACGGCCGCGAGGTCGTGGTGTGCGGTGACTGGAACATCTGCCACCGGGAGGCCGACCTGAAGAACTGGAAGACCAACCGCAAGAACGCCGGCTTCCTGCCGGAGGAGCGGGAGTGGCTGGGGAAGGTGTACGCGGAGGCCGGTTACGTCGATGTCGTGCGCGAGTTGCACCCCGACACCGAGGGTCCGTACTCCTGGTGGTCCTACCGGGGTCGGGCCTTCGACAACGACGCCGGCTGGCGCATCGACCTCCAGGTCGCGACCCCGGGGCTGGCCGCGAAGGCCGTGAAGGCCTGGGTGGAGCGCGCCGAGACCCACCCGGAGCGCTGGTCGGACCACGCCCCGGTGTCGGTGGCCTACGCGCTCGGGTCCTGATTCGAGGCCGTCAGCCGGTCCATCGCCATGGTGAGCTCCGCCTCGACCACGCTCTTCGCGAGGGGGCGCAGGCGGGGCAGGGACTCCTCGGACAGGTGCGTGGAGATGAGCTCGGTGAAGAGGGCGGCCATGGCGTCCGCGTGCTCGCGTACCCGACGGCCGGTCTCCAGCACGGCCGCCAGCGGTACGCCCTCGCGCACCAGCGCCGAGGAGACGTCCAGCAGGCGGCGGCTGACGTGCACGATGGCCTCGCCGTCGACGGCGAGGTAGCCGAGGTCGAGGGAGGTCGCGAGGTTCTCCGGGGTGACCTCGCCCTCGAAGTGGTCGGCGAGGGCCTCGGGGGTGAGGCGGACCGGGGTCTCCTCGGACCAGCCCATGCCGAGCAGCTCGCCGAGCTGGCCGACGTCGCGGCCGTTCTCGAAGGCGGCGATCAGTTCGGCGATGCCGCCCAGCGTGTGACCGCGGTCCAGGAGTGCGGCGATGGTGCGCAGGCGGGCCAGGTGGTGGTCCTCGTACCAGGCGATCCGGCCCTCGCGGCGGGGCGGCGGGAGCAGCTTGCGCTCGCGGTAGAAGCGCAGGGTGCGCAGCGGTATGCCGGCCGCGTCGGCCAGTTCCGCGGTCCGGTATTCGCGTGCCATCGCGGGCCCGTCCTCCGTCGTCACTGCTGTCTCCTCGTGCGCCACACGCGCAGCCTAGGCCGTACATCGGGTCGTACCCGCAGTAACTTTCCCGGCGCGACCCCTACCCATGGGTACGGAGCTGCTCTACTCTCCCGATTGTGCCAGTGATTGCTGGCAGTGTTGCGGTGTGGTGGCTGGGACTGCGGAAGCGGAAGGCGGCGGGCATGGGCGGCATGGCAGAACACGGACGCGAGCACGTACGAGTGGCGGTGATCGGATCCGGATTCGGCGGGCTGGGGGCGGCCGTGAGGCTGCGGCGCGAGGGGATCACGGACTTCGTCGTCCTGGAACGGGCCGACTCCGTCGGCGGCACCTGGCGCGACAACAGCTATCCGGGGTGCGCGTGCGACGTCCCCTCGCACCTGTACTCCTTCTCCTTCGCGCCCAACCCCGACTGGCCGCGGACCTTCTCCGGGCAGCCCGCCATCCGGGAGTACCTGGAACACGTCGCCGACGTGTTCGGGCTGCGCCGCCACATCCGACTGAACCACGAGGTCGAGATGATGCGCTGGGACACCGAGGAGCTGCGCTGGGAGATCGAGACCTCCGCCGGCGCGCTCACCGCCGACGTGGTCGTCTCCGCGACCGGGCCGCTCTCGGAACCGAAGCTGCCGGAGATCCCCGGGCTCGCCGAGTTCCCGGGCAAGGTCTTCCACTCCGCCCGCTGGGACCACGACTACGACCTGCGCGGCAAGCGCGTCGCGATGATCGGGACCGGAGCCTCCGCGATCCAGATCGTGCCGGCCATCGCCCCCGAGGTGGAGCGCCTCACGCTCTTCCAGCGGACCCCGCCGTGGGTCATGCCGCGCACCGACCGGGCGATCGGCGGCGTCGAGCGGTGGCTGCACCGTCAGCTGCCCTTCACCCGCGCCGCGCGCCGCGGGCTGCTGTGGGGGATCCGCGAGCTCCAGGTCAGCGCCTTCACCAAGCGGCCGAACCAGCTCGGGCTGGTCGAGTCGCTGGCCAAGGCCAACATGGCGCGCTCCATCAAGGACCCGGAGCTGCGGGCCAAGCTGACGCCCTCGTACCGGATCGGCTGCAAGCGGATCCTGCTGTCCAACGCGTACTACCCGGCGCTGGCCCGGCCCGACGTGGACCTGGTGGCCTCCGGGCTGGCCGAGGTCCGCGGTTCGGTGCTGGTGGCGGCCGACGGGACCGAGACCGAGGTCGACGCGATCATCTTCGGCACCGGCTTCCACGTCACGGACATGCCGATCGCCGACCGGGTCGTCGGCGCGGAGGGGCGGACCCTCGCGGACACCTGGAAGGACGGCATGCAGTCGCTGCGCGGCGCGACCGCGGCCGGCTTCCCCAACTGGATGACGATCATCGGTCCCAACACCGGGCTGGGGAACAGCTCGATGATCCTGATGATCGAGTCGCAGCTGAACTACATGGCCGACTACATGCGTCAGCTGGGCGTGCTGGGCGGGCGCACCGCGCTGTCCGCGCGGCCCTCCGCGGTGAACAGGTGGAACCGGAACGTGCAGGCCCGCATGGAGCGGACCGTGTGGAACACCGGCGGCTGCACCAGCTGGTACCTGGACGCCCAGGGCCGCAACACGACCGTCTGGCCGGGCACGACCGGCGAGTTCCGCAAGGAGACGCGGACCGTCGACCTGTCCGAGTACGAGGTCATCCGGGGGCGGGACCGCGAGCGGGTCCCGGCGGTCGCCGTCGCCGTCGCCGCCCCCGCAGCCGCCCCCGTGGGAGCGGCCGAGCCGCGCCGGGGCGCGAAGGCCGCCGCGGAACCCGCCCCGGCCGCCGCCGAGGAGGGGGCGGCGTGAGCCGGCCCGCGTACGTCACCACCGGGCGCTGGGCGCCCCCCGCGCCGGCCCGGGTGGTGGCCGTGACCTCCGCCGACGGGGCCCGCCTGCACGCCGAGGTGCACGGAGCCGAGGGCGCCCCGGCCGTGGTCCTGGCGCACGGCTGGACCTGCTCCACCGCCTTCTGGGCGGCGCAGGTGCGCGACCTGGCGAAGGACCACCGCGTCATCGCCTACGACCAGCGCGGCCACGGCCGCAGCCCCGCGGCCCGCGCCTACGGCACCGACTCCCTCGCCGACGACCTCGTCGCGGTACTGGGGGCCACCCTCGCCCCCGGCGAACGGGCCGTCGTCGCCGGGCACTCCATGGGCGGCATGACCGTCATGGCCGCAGCCGGCCGGCCCGCGTTCACCGAGCACGTCGCGGCCGTCCTGCTGTGCAGCACCGGCAGCTCCGGGCTGGTCGCGGAGTCGACCGTACTGCCGCTGCGCGCCGGACCGTTGCGGACCCGCGCGACCCGGGGGGTGCTCGGCGCGCGCGCCCCCCTCGGGCCCGTCACGCCGGTGGCCCGCGCCCTGCTCAAGTACGCGACGATGGGCCCCGGACCGGCGCCGGACCGGGTGGAGGCCTGCGCCCGCATCGTGCACGGCTGCCCCAGCGGGGTCCGGCACGCCTGGTCGCGGGTGCTGGCCGCCCTCGACCTGGACGCCGAACTGGCCCGGCTGACCGTCCCCACCGCCGTGATCGGCGGCACGGCCGACCGGCTCACCCCGATCCGGCACGCCCGGGCGCTGGCCGCCGCGCTGCCGAACTGCGTGGGCCTGACCGAACTCACCGGGGCGGGCCACATGACGCCCATCGAGGCGCCGGAGGCCGTCTCGGCCGCCCTGCGCGAACTCACCGCCCGCCACCTGCCCGCACGACAGGCCGCCCCGGCCGCGGGAACCGCCCCGGCCGCAGAGGCCGAGAAGGAGAAGACGCCGTGAGCCGCAGCAGTCTCGAAGGACAGGTCGCCGTCGTCACCGGAGCCGCCCGCGGGGTGGGCGAGCTGCTCGCCCGCAAGCTCTCCGCGCGCGGCGCCAAGGTCGCCCTGGTGGGCCTGGAGCCGGAGGCCCTCAAGGAGGTCTCCGAGCGCCTCCACACCGACAGCGCCCACTGGCACGCCGACGTCACCGACCACGAGGCGATGGCGCGGGTCGCGCGGGAGGTCAAGGAACGCTTCGGCAAGGTGGACCTCGTCGTCGCCAACGCCGGCGTCGCCGCCGGCGGGCCGTTCGTCGACTCCGACCCGGTGGCCTGGCGCCGCGTGATCGAGGTCAACCTCATCGGCGGGGCCGTCACCGCCCGCGCCTTCCTGCCCGTCCTCACCGAGAGCCGCGGCTACTTCCTCCAGATCGCCTCGCTCGCCGCGATCACCCCGGCCCCGATGATGACGGCGTACTGCGCCTCCAAGTCCGGCGTCGAGGCCTTCGCGCACTGCCTGCGCGCCGAGGTCGGCCACAAGGGCGTCAAGGTCGGCGTCGGCTACCTGTCCTGGACCGACACCGACATGGTGCGCGGGGCCGACCAGGACGAGGTCATGCGCGACCTGCGCCGCAGCCTGCCGTGGCCGGCGAACCGCACGTACCCGCTCGGACCGGCCGTCGACCGGATCGTGGCGGGCATCGAGCGGCGCTCGGCGCACGTCTACGCGCAGTGGTGGCTGCGCGGCATGCAGGGCACGCGCGGCTACCTGCCGGGGATCATCGCGGCGGTCGGGCAGCGCGAGATGCGGCGGTTCGAGCCGCGGCTGTCCGGCGTCTCCACGGGACTCGTCGGCGCCGGCGGGGCGGCCGACGAGAAGGAACGCACCTACCACGGATAGACCGGAATGCGAGGAACGTCCCCTCGTGCCAGGCTGGTCGGCATCACGCCCCACCCTTTCCAGGAGGGAACAGCATGGGTCTGAGGGACCAGTTCCAGGACAAGGCGAGACGGCTCGCGGAGCAGGCCGAGGCGCGGGCCGCCGCGCAGGGCGCCGAGGCGGAGGCCGGCCGGGCCCCGGCCCCGGCGCGGGAGGCGGGGTCACCGACCGGCCAGGTCCGTGACGCACTGGACGACGCGCTCGACAGGTAGCGCGTCCCGACACCGAGGGGCGCGGTCCGCACCACGCGGGCCGCGCCCCTTTCGCGTGCCGGCCCGCCTACTCCCGCGGCGGCAGCTTCGGGCGGCGCCGGTCCGGGACGTCCGTGTAGCCGGGCGGTACGGCCGCCGGGTCCTGTTCCAGCAGCTCCAGCGCCAGGTGGACGGCGTCGTCGAGCTGGGCGTGCCGGCCCTCCGCCCAGTCCAGCGGGGTCCGCAGGATCGAGAGGTCGGGCTCGACGCCGTGGTTCTCCACCGACCAGCCGTACTCCGGGAACCAGGCGGCGTTCATCGGCACCGTGATCACCGTCCCGTCGCCCAGGGTGTGCCGGCCGGTCATGCCGACGACCCCGCCCCAGGTGCGCTGGCCCACCACCGGTCCCAGGCCCAGCAGTTTGAACGCGGCGGTGATCATGTCCCCGTCGGAGGAGGTCGCCTCGTCGGCCAGGGCCACGATCGGGCCGCGGGGGGCGTTGGAGGCGTACGAGACGGGCTGGGCGTCCCGGGTCAGGTCCCAGCCGAGGATCGAGCGGGTCAGCTTCTCCACGACCAGCTCGCTGATGTGTCCGCCCGCGTTGCCGCGCACGTCGACGATCAGGGCGGGCCGGGACATCTCCATCCGCAGGTCCCGGTTGAACTGCGCCCAGCCCGAGCCGCCCATGTCGGGGATGTGCAGGTAGCCGCAGCGCCCGCCGCTGACCTCGCGGACCACGGCCCGCCGCTTGGACACCCAGTCCTGGTAGCGCAGCGGCCGGTCGTCGACGAGCGGTACGACGGCCACCCGTCGGGCCCGGCCGGACCCCTCGGCCGGCTCGAAGGTGAGCTCGACGGTGGTGCCGCCGGCCGCCGCGAGCAGCGGGTAGGGGCCGGTGACCGGGTCGACGGGGCGGCCGTCGACGTGGGTGAGCACGGCGCCCTCGCGGATGCCGGTGCCGGCGAGGGGGGAGCGGGCCTTGGAGTCGGAGGATTCGCCGGGCAGGATCCGGGCGAGCATCCAGGCGCCGTCCCGGGGCACGAAGTTGGCGCCGAGCAGCCCGATGGCCCGCTGGTAGTGCGGCGGGCCCTCGTTGCGGCGGGCGGGGGAGACGTAGGCGTGCGAGGTGCCGAGTTCGCCGAGGACCTCGCGCATCAGGTCGGCGAACTCGTCGGGGGAGGCGACCCGTTCGACCAGCGGGCGGTACTGGCGAAGCACCGCGTCCCAGTCGATCCCGCACATGCCCGGGTCCCAGAAGTAGGCGCGGATCAGTCGGCCCGCCTCCTCGAAGGCCTGGCGCCATTCGGCCGCCGGGTCCACCTCGTGCAGGATGCGCCGCAGGTCCAGGTAGACCGTCGAGTCCCCGTCGCCGGACTCCGTCGAGGGGACCGCGCGCAGGTCGCCGTCGTCGTTGACGACGAGGCGGGTGCCGTCGCCGCTGACGGCGAACCAGTCCAGTCCGGTGGCCAGTTCGGCCTTGCGGGCCTTGGTCATGTCGAAGTGCTCCAGCGTCGGCTTGCCGCTGGTGTCGGCCGGGTTGGCGAAGGTCTCGCCGAGCGCGCCGGAGATGGGCCAGCGCAGCCACACCAGCCCGCCGCCGCTGACCGGGTACAGGGCCGAGTACTTCGACGCGGACACCGGGAAGGGGGTGACCCGGCTCTCCAGCCCCTCGACCTCCACGGTCACCGCGCCGTCGCCGGACTCCGAGTCCCCCTCGGCCGGGTCGAGTCCGCCGGCCGCCGGGCGTCCGTCGGGGGAGAACGCGAAGGGGGAGTTCGTCGCGGAGGACAGCGGCACCAGGTACGGGCGGCAGCCCAGCGGGAAGGAGAGGTCGCCGGTGTGCACGTCGTAGACGGGGTCGAAGCCGCGCCAGGACAGGAAGGCGAGGTAGCGGCCGTCGCGGGTGAAGACCGGGTTCTCGTCCTCGAAGCGGCCGTTGGTGACGTCGACGACGGTGTGCGGGCCGGGGCCGGCGATCTTCGCCATCCTGATCTGCCGCAGTGAGCGCCCGATGCCGGGGTGCGACCAGGTCAGCCAACAGCCGTCGGGGGAGAAGGCCAGGTCGGTGACGGGCCCGTTGATCGACCGGACCAGCTCGGTGACCTCGCCGTTGGACTCCTCCGTCGCGTCGAGGAGCAGCAACCGGCCGTCGTTGGAGGCGATCGCGAGGCGCTCCCCGTCGGGATCGGACAGCAGCTCCAGGACGCGGCCCACCGCGCCCGAGGCCAGCCGTCGGGGTTCGCGTTCGCCGGAGGCGCGGGGGAGGTAGGCGATCTCGATCGCGTCCTCGCCCTCGGCGTCGGTGACGTAGGCGACCTGGCCGCCGCTGCCGAGCATCTCGGGCAGCCGGACCCGCACGCCCGGGGTGTCGGCGATGGTGCGGGCGGGCCCGTCGCGGTGGGTCAGCCAGTAGAGGCTGCCGCGTACGACGACGGCGCTGGCCCGGCCGGTGGCGTCGACGGACAGCGAGTCGACATGGCTGGCGGCCGGCACCTGGTACGGACGGCGCCCCGCGCGCGGCCCGCCGAGGCGGACCCGGAGCTTGCGCGGGGAGGCGCCCGGGGCGAGGGAGTCGACGAGCCAGATGTCGCCGCCGCACTGGTAGACGACCCGGGAGCCGTCGCTGGAGGCGTGCCGGGCGTAGAACTCGTCGTGATCGGTGTGCCGGCGCAGGTCGGTGCCGTCCGGCAGGCAGGAGTAGAGGTTGCCGATGCCCTCGTGGTCGGAGAGGAAGGCGATCCGGCCGTCGACGAACACGGGGGAGTCGAGGTGCCCCTCGATGTCCTCCAGGAGCCGTTTGCCGTGCAGCCACAGCCGGCCGGTGGCGCCGCCGCGGTAACGCTTCCAGGCGGCGGGCTCGTGCGGCGGCTTGCCGGTCAGCAGCAGGCTGCGCCGCTCGCCGTCCGGCCCCTCCTGGACCTGGAGGTCGGAGACGGGCCCCCAGGGGAGGCGGCCGCCGGGGCTGCCGTCGGTGGGCAGGCTGTAGGCCCAGGCGAAGTAGGAGAACGGTTGGCCGTGCGAGGACACCGCCAGGATGTCGCTGCGGCCGTCCTCATCGGGCGGGGTCCAGCCGCAGACGCGCGTGTCGGTGGCGCCCCAGTGGCTCAGCTGCCGGGCCGGCCCGCCGTCCACGGGGACGAGGTGGATCTCGGGGTCGAGGCTGCGCCAGGTGGTGAAGGCGATGTGTCGGCCGTCGGGGGAGAACCGCGGGTGGCTGACCCGGGTCCGGTCGACGGTGATCCGCCAGGCCCGGCCGGGGCTGGCTCCTTCGGGGGCGAGGGGGGCGACCCAGAGGTCGTCCTCGGAGGCGAAGCACAGCAGGTCGTCGTGCAGGTGCGGGAACCGGAGGTACGCGACGTCGTGACTCACCCCCCAATGCTTTCCGCGACGGGGGGCCGCGGCAACTCGTACAGGTGATCCCCTTCGAGGGATTCGGGGCGTTCGCCGGCCGGGTGACCGACGCCACTCCCCCCAACGAAACGGAACGGTTTCGTTCCCTTGAGGGTGGGGGTATCGTCTTAACGGTACGGAACAGTTTCGCTCGGGCAGGGGGCGCGGAGATGACCGAAGAGGCGTCGGAGACGTCGGCACGGCGTACCCGGATCACCCCCGAGCGGCAGGCCGAACTCCACGAGGCGGTCCTGGACCTCCTGCGCGAGGTCGGCTACGACGCGTTGACCATGGACGCGGTCGCCGCCCGTACGAAGTCCAGCAAGGCCACCCTCTACCGCCAGTGGGGGAGCAAGCCGGAGCTGGTCGCCAAGGCCCTGCGATGTACCCAGCCGGTCTCCCTCGGGGAGATCGACACGGGGACGCTGCGGGGGGACTTCGCGCTGATGGTGGCGCACTCCGATGACGCGCAGATGGCCAAGGACACCGCGCTGATGCGGGGTCTGGCCCATGCGGTCCACGAGAGCCCGGAGCTCCACAAGGCGCTGCGGGACCTACTGGTCGACCCGGAGATCAACGGGCTCCAGCAGATGCTGCGGCGCTCCGTGGACCGGGGTGAGATCCGGTCGGACTGCCCGGCCCTGGATTTCGTGCCGCACATGCTCATCGGAGCGTTCATCGCGCTCCCGCTGATCGAGGACCGGTCCGTCGACCGGGCCTTTCTCGGCGAATTCATCGACGCCGTGGTCTTCCCCGCCCTCGGCGTCTGACTCCCTCCCCACCAGCGTTCCGCACCGCCCGCTGCTCCTGACACGCCGCTCTCGTCGTCGGGCCGGCTTTCCACGCCCTGATCCGTCCCGGATCCATCCCACGACCTGAACGGGAGAACCACCCTCGTGGCCACCTTCCTCTACCGGCTCGGCCGCGGCGCCTTCCGGCGCCGCCGCCTCGTCGTCCTCGCCTGGGTGGCGCTGCTGTTCGCCGCCGTCCTCGGCGCCGCGACGGCCTCCGCGCCCACCTCCGGCTCGTTCTCGATACCCGGCACCGAGGCCCAGCGGGCCTTCGACCTGCTGGACAAGAAGTTCCCGGGCATGGCCGCCGACGGCGCCACGGCCCGGATCGTCATCAAGGCGCCCGAGGGTGCCAAGGTCACCGACCAGAACATCAAGACCGAGGTCGAGAAGGTCATCACCGGCCTGAAGACCGGCCCCGGCGCCGCCGAGGTCGCCTCCGTCGACGACCCGTACACGACGCAGGCGGTGAGCCAGGACGGCTCCACCGCCTACGTCAGCGTGAAGTACAAGGTCAGCGGGATGGAGCTGGAGGACGCCACCCGCGACGCGCTCAAGGAGTCCGGCCAGGACGCCCGGGCGCAGGGTCTCGGCGTCGAGATCGGCGGCGACGCCCTGATGGTGGCGCCCGAGACGGGCTCCGGCGAGATCATCGGCATCCTGGTCGCCGCGATCGTCCTCGTCATCACCTTCGGCTCGCTGATCGCGGCCGGCCTGCCGCTGCTGACCGCGCTGATCGGCGTGGGCATCGGCGTCTCCTCCATCACCGCGCTCGCCAACGTGCTGGACCTCGGCTCCACCACCTCCACCCTCGCGATGATGATCGGCCTCGCGGTCGGCATCGACTACGCCCTCTTCATCGTCTCCCGCTACCGCGCGGAGCTCGCCGAGGGCCGCGCACGGGACGAAGCCGCCGGCCGCGCCGCCGGAACCGCTGGTTCCGCCGTCGTCTTCGCCGGTCTGACCGTGGTCATCGCCTTGGTGGGCCTGGCCGTCGTCAACATCCCGATGCTGACCAAGATGGGCGTCGCCGCCGCCGGCACGGTGGTCATCGCGGTGCTCGTCGCCCTGACGCTCGTCCCGGCGATCCTCGGCATCGCGGGCAAGAGGGTGCTGCCCGCCGGCGAGAAGAGCAAGCTGTTCGGCAAGGGCAGGGCCAAGAACCCCGCCGACACCGACGCCAAGCCCAAGCCCAACGGCGGCACCCGCTGGGCCCGCTTCGTGCTCCGCCGCCCCGTCATGGTGCTGCTCGCCGGCGTCATCGGCCTCGGCATCATCGCCATCCCGGCGAGCAAGCTGGAGATGGGCCTGCCGGACGACGGCGCGCAGCCGGTGTCCACCACGCAGCGCAAGGCGTACGACCTGATGTCCGACGGCTTCGGCCCCGGCTTCAACGGCCCCCTGATGGTCGTCGTCGACGGCGACAAGGCGCTCGCCGACAGCACCGCCGAGCGGATCAAGGGACTGCCGGGCGTGGCCGCGGTGGCCCCGCCGATGCAGAACGAGGCCAAGGACGCGGCGATCGTCAGCGTCATCCCCAAGGACCGGCCCTCCTCGCACGCCACCGAGGAACTGGTCCGCGACATCCGGGACGGCAGCGGGGACGACGTGCTCGTCAGCGGTCAGACCGCGATGAACATCGACTTCTCGCAGAAGATGAACGACGCGCTGCTGCCCTACCTGGCGCTCGTGGTCGGTCTCGCCTTCCTGCTGCTGATGCTCGTCTTCCGCTCGATCCTGGTTCCGCTCAAGGCGGCCCTCGGCTTCCTGCTGTCGGTCGTCGCGGCCCTCGGCGCCGTCGTCGCGGTGTTCCAGTGGGGCTGGCTCGCCTCGGTCTTCGGGGTGGAGCAGACCGGTCCGATCATGTCGATGATGCCGATCTTCATGGTGGGCGTGGTCTTCGGCCTGGCCATGGACTACGAGGTCTTCCTGGTCACCCGCATGCGGGAGGCGTACGTCCACGGCGAACGCCCGGGCCAGGCCGTCGTCACCGGCTTCCGGTACAGCGCCCGCGTGGTCGTGGCCGCCGCCGTCATCATGATCGCGGTGTTCGCCGGCTTCCTCGGAGCCAGCGACCAGATGGTCAAGATGATCGGCTTCGGCCTGGCCATCGCCGTCCTCTTCGACGCCTTCGTGGTCCGCATGGCCATCGTCCCGGCGGTGCTCGCGCTCCTCGGGCACAAGGCCTGGTGGCTGCCGAAGTGGCTGGACCGGATCCTGCCGAACGTCGACGTCGAGGGCGAGAGCCTGCGCAAGCACCTCGGCGAGGACTCCGGCCCCGCGGACGGCCCGGACAAGGACCGCGAGCTGGTCAACGCCTGACACCCGCGCCCGCGCGTCGCCCCGGCCCCGCACCCCTTCGAGGGTGCGGGGCCGGGGCCTTTTTCGTACCCGGCCGCTGCGCCTAACGGGTGGCGGGGGCGGCGGGGGCGTACGTACGGCGCAGGAAACGGCGCAGCGCGGCGATGTCGAACTGGACGACGGCGACCCCGTCGGGGGAGTGGAACTCCACGACCGCCTGCACCCGGCCGCACGGCCAGACGCGGACGTCCCCGGTGCCGGTCGGGGAGCTCAGGCCCGCCTCCAGCAGGGCGCGGGGGAAGACCCACTCGTTGTCGGTGCCCTCGGGGGACAGCTCGGCGGGGAAGACGATCCGTACGGCCAGCGGTTCGTCGGGGGCGAAGCGCAGCGCGACCGGGATCGTCCGGTAGAGGGGGTCGTCGGTGATCACGCGGGCGCGCACCCGCTCCTCGACGGCGGTCGTGTCTGCGGTCGCTGCTGGATTCTCCGCGGTGGCTGACATCGACAGGGCTCCTCGAAATCGGAACATTTGCGTCCGTTTGTCCGTCCAGACTCGCACATTCCAACGAAACCGCGCGCCACCATTTGTGACGTGACCGCTCTTGCCAACGATTTGCAACTGGGCACTATTCTTGAACGGTTAAAGATTTTGTGAGGTAAACAGGAAGCGGAGCCACTCCATGCATGTGCCCGACGGATTCATCAACGCACCCGTGTCGGTGGCCGCCGGAGTGGTGGCCGCGGCCGCCGTCGCCGTCAGCCTCCGCGGCGCCCGCCGCGAACTCGACGAACGCACCGCCCCGCTGGCGGGCCTCGTCGCCGCCTTCATCTTCGCCGTGCAGATGCTGAACTTCCCGGTCGCCGCGGGCACCAGCGGCCACCTCCTCGGCGGAGCGCTCGCCGCGATACTCGTCGGCCCGTACACCGGCGTGCTGTGCGTCTCCGTCGTCCTGCTGATGCAGGGCATCCTGTTCGCCGACGGGGGCCTGACCGCCCTCGGCGTCAACATCACCGTCATGGGCGGCGTCACCGTCGTCGTCGCGTACGCCGTCTTCCGCGGCCTGCTCAAGGCGCTGCCGGCCACCCGCCGGTCCGTCACCGTGGCCGCCTTCTGCGGGGCCCTGCTCTCCGTACCGGCCGCCGCGGCCGCCTTCACCGCCCTGTACGCCCTCGGCGGGACCACCGACGTCCCGATCGCCAAGGTGTTCACCGCGATGGTCGGCGTGCACGTCCTCATCGGCATCGGCGAGGCCCTGATCACCGCCGCGACCGTCGGCGCCGTCCTCGCCGTCCGGCCCGACCTCGTCCATGCCGCGAGCGGCGTGAGCACCCCGCTGAAGCTGCGCGTCAACGGCGAACTCGTCGACGCCCCGGCGCCCGCGCCCGCCGCGCCCGTCGCCGCCCGCTCCACCCGCGCGGTGTGGCTGACCGGGCTGGCCACCGCCCTCGTCCTGGCCGGTGTCGTCTCCTTCTACGCCTCGGCCGACCCGGACGGACTGGAGAAGGTCGCCGCCGACAAGGGCATCGACGCCAAGGTCGAGGACCACGCCGCCGCGGACTCCCCGCTCGCCGACTACGGCGTCAAGGACGTCGAGGACGCCCGCCTGTCCGGCGGCCTCGCCGGGGTCATCGGCGTCGGCGTCACCGTCGTCGTCGGCACCGGGATCTTCTGGAGCGTGCGTCGCCGCCGCGCCGAGGACCTGACCGCCACGTCCACGTCAGCGCCGTCGGCCCCGTCGGCCCGCTGACATGGGAGCCGGGCACGCGCACAAGCTCTACCGGCACGGGCACTCGCCCGTCCACGCGCTGCCGCCGCACTGCAAGATCGCCGCGGTCTTCGCCTTCGTGGTCGTCGTCGTCTCGACGCCGCGCGAGGCGATGTGGGCCTTCGGCGCGTACGCCGTCCTGGTCGCCGGCGTCGCGGCGGCGGCCCGGATCCCGGCCGGATTCCTGCTGCGCCGGCTGCTGATCGAGGTGCCGTTCGTGGCCTTCGCCGTCCTCATGCCCTTCGTGGCCGAGGGCGAGCGGGTGGAGGTGCTCGGCATGTCGCTGAGCGTCTCCGGACTCTGGGGGGCCTGGAACGTACTCGCCAAGGGCACCCTCGGCGTCGCCGCCTCCGTCATCCTCGCGTCCACCACCGAACTGCGGTCCCTGCTGCTGGGCCTGCAACGCCTGAAGCTGCCGCCGCTGCTCGTCCAGATCGCCTCCTTCATGATCCGCTACGGCGACGTCATCACCGGCGAGCTGCGGCGCATGTCCATCGCCCGCCGCTCCCGCGGCTTCGAGGCCCGCGGCATCCGGCACTGGGGCGTCCTCGCCAAGACCGCGGGCGCCCTGTTCATCCGCTCCTACGAACGCGGCGAACGCGTCTACCTCGCGATGGTCAGCCGCGGCTACACCGGCTCCATGCCGGTGATCGACGACGTGTCGGCCACCCGCGCCCAGTGGGCGTACGCGGCGGTGCTCCCGGCGGCGGCCCTCACGGTGTGCCTGCTGGGGTGGACGCTGTGACGGCGCGGGGCGGGGTCGGGGTGGGCGTGGGCGTCGGCGTCGTCGTCCCGCCGGCCGGGGTGGGCGCCGTGACCTCCTGCTGCGGGGCCGATGCCGTGAGCCCGTCCCGTGCGACGGGTACCCCGACCGCTCTGATGGGATGGACACCGTGACCGCTGCTTCCGCCTCCTCCGCCCCCTCCTCGCCCGCGGCCGTGCCCTCCCTGGAGGTGGCCGGTGTGGCGTACGCCTACCCGGACGGGCACCAGGCCCTCTTCGGGGTCGACCTCACCGTCGGCCACGGCGAGCGGGTCGCCCTGCTCGGGCCCAACGGCGCGGGCAAGACCACCCTGGTCCTGCACCTCAACGGCATCCTCGGCGGCGGCGTCGGCACGGTGACCGTGGCCGGACTGCCCGTCGAGAAGCGGCACCTCGCCGAGATCCGCCGCCGCGTCGGGATCGTCTTCCAGGACCCCGACGACCAACTGTTCATGCCGACCGTCCGCGAGGACGTCGCCTTCGGCCCCGCCGCCGCCGGGATGCGCGGCGCCGAGCTGGAGACCCGGGTCCGCGAGGCCCTGGAACAGGTCGGCATGGCGGCCTTCGCCGACCGGCCGCCGCACCACCTGTCCTTCGGCCAGCGCCGCCGGGTGGCGGTGGCGACCGTCCTGGCCATGCGCCCGGAGATCCTCGTCCTCGACGAGCCCTCCTCCAACCTCGACCCGGCCTCCCGCCGCGAACTGGCCGACATCCTGCGCTCCCTGGACGTCACCGTCCTGATGGTCACCCACGACCTGCCCTACGCCCTGGAGCTGTGCCCCCGCGCGGTCATCCTCAGCGAGGGCGTCATCGCGGCGGACGGCCCGACCCGCGACCTGCTCTGCGACGAGGAGCTGATGGGCGCGCACCGCCTGGAACTCCCCTTCGGCTTCGACCCCCGCGCCACCGCCGCCCCGGGCCGCCGACCCCGCTGAGCCCCGGCCCCCGCCCCCGGCCCGGACGGGAAGCAGGACCGGCCGGGCGGCGTTGCATCCTGGTGGGCGGCCCCGCACGGGGGCCGTCGGAGCAGGCGAGCAGCACGCGAGGAGTCGGCCGTGGAGGTCCAGGGGACGGTGACGGAGGGCTTCGAGGCCGTCCGGGAAGCGTTCGTACGAAACTTCGAGGCCCGGGGCGACCGCGGCGCGGCCGTCGCCGTGTACCGGGACGGACGACGGGTCGTCGACCTGTGGGCCGGCTCCCGGGACGCCGACGGGCCGGCCGCCGAAGGCACGGCCGGCGGGGGCTCCGGGGCGTGGCGGGCCGGTACCGCCCAGGTGGTCCGCTCCGCCACCAAGGGCGTCGCGGCGGCCGTGCCGCTGCTGCTGCACCAGCGGGGCCTGCTGGACCTGGAGGCGCCGGTCGGGGCGTACTGGCCGGAGTTCAAGGCGGGCGGCAAGGAACACGTACGGGTCCGCGACCTGCTCGCCCACCGCGCGGGCGTACCGGCGCTGGAGCGGGGTCTGAGCCCGGCGGAAGCGGTCGACGGGGTGTCCGGGCCGCGCGCCGTCGCCGCGCAGGCCGCCCTGTGGGAGCCCGGCACCGCGCACGGGTACCACGCCCAGACCTACAGCTGGCTGCTGTCGGAGCTGGTGCTGCGCGTCACCGGCGTCTCCCTGGGGAGCTGGCTCGCGGAGCAGGTCACCGGGCCGCTGGGGCTGGACTTCTGGATCGGCCTGCCGGACGCGGAGGCGGGCCGGGTGGGTCGCGTGGCCCCCGTGGACCCGCCGGAGCGTGCGGGCGCGCTGAAGGTCCGCCCGCGCAGGAACGTTTCCGAAGCCTGGGCCGACCCGCACTCCCTCACCCGGCGCGCCTTCGCCGCGATCGACCCGCTGCCCGACGAGAACGCCCCCGCCTACCGGGCGGCGGAGCTGCCGGCCTCCGCCGGCATCGGCACCGCCCGGGCGCTGGCCGGCTTCTACGCGGCGCTGATCGGCGACACCGAGCACGGCGCCCGTCTCTTCGACCCCGCGACCACCGCGCTCGCCGGGACGGAGCTCTCCGCCGGGGCGGACCGGGTCCTGGTCGTCAACACCCGCTTCGGCCCCGGCTACATGCTGCACGGCCCGGCGTCACCGCTGCTGTCCCCGGCGTCCTTCGGGCACCCCGGGCGGGGCGGATCGTTGGCGTTCGCGGACCCGGAGGCGGGCATCGGCTTCGGCTACGTCACCAACGGCCTCGCCAAGTCCGTCACCGCCGACCCGCGCGCGCAGGCCCTCGTACGGGCGGTGGGGGCAAGCCTGTAGGGCCGGGCGGGGGTCGGGTCGGGCGGGCGCCCGGGGGCTTCGTCAGTCCCGTTCGCGTACGTCGGCCACGGTGGCCCCGGCCTGCTCGACGAGCTCCTTCGGGGCCATCGGGAACACCGAGTGCGGGGTGCCGGCGGCCGCCCACACCACCTCGTGGTCCAGCAGGCCGGGGTCCGCCAACACCCGGGTCCGGGTGCGGTGGCCGAAGGGCGGGACGCCGCCGATCGCGTAGCCGGTGGTCTCCCGGACCAGGGCCGCGTTCGCCCGCGTCACCTTACCCGCGCCCAGCTCCCGCCGTACGGCCTCCATGTCGACCCGCGAGGAGCCGTCCATCAGCACCAGAACCGGGACCCCGTCGGCGGCGAAGATCAGCGACTTCACGATCTGGCCGAGCTCGCAGCCGATCGCGGCGGCGGCATCGGCCGCGGTCCGGGTCCCCTCGGGGAAGGTCCGGACGGGAAGGTCGAGGCCCAGCCGGGCCAGGGCCTCGGCGAAGAGGGGATGCGTCGTCGTCATGCGGGGACGCTAGCCGCCACTGGCAGCCGGGGCGAGCGCGTTTCGCCCCGTGGACCGGACGGGCGCTCGGGTTTCGCGGGCCCCGGGTACGGCCCCCGGGCCCCCGCCCGCGCCGACGTACGCGCACGAGGGACCGTCGGCGCGGGCTGCGCCCCCCGGGGGCCGGGACGGGCGTTCGAAGGGGCAGCCGTCAGGAGGTGAGGACCCCGGCGACGATCCGGCCCGCCGAGTCGCCGCCGTGGCCGCCGCCCTCGACCATCGCGGCGGCGGCCAGGTCGCCGCTGAAGCCCGTGAACCAGCTGTCCGGGCTGCTCGCGCCGTCGACCTCCGCCGAACCGGTCTTCGCGCCCTTGTCGGAGCCGGGGACCGAGGCCATCGCCGCGGCCGCGGTGCCGCCGGGGGCGGCCGTCTGCTTCATCATCCTGACCAACTGCGCCGATACGCCCGGCTGGAGCGGCCGCGAGGCCGTGGCCAGGGTGCGCCCGTCCAGCGAGGCCTTGACGACCACCGGCTGACGGAACACCCCGGTCCGGGCGGTGGCGGTGATCGAGGCGAGGTTCAACGGGTTCATCTGGATCGTGCCCTGGCCGATGTACTCGGCGGCGGCCGCGGGGCCCGAGGTCACCGGGACGGACCCGTCCTGGGTGACGACGCCCGCCTTCCAGTCCAGCCCGATGCCGAAGACGTCCTTCGCCTCGCGCGGCAGCGCGCCGTTGTCGTCGACCTGGTCGATCAGGCCGATGAAGGCGGTGTTGCAGGACCGGGCGAAGCTCGTGGAGAAGTTCTGGTTCTGCAGGCTGAAGCCGTTGAGGTTGCGGAAGGACTTGCCCTCCCACGACACGGTCGGCGCGCACTCCGCCGGCTTGTCCGCCGCCACCAGGCCCTTCTCCAGCAGCATCGCCGCCGTTACGATCTTCATCGTCGAGCCGGGCGCGCGCCGGCCCTGGAGTGCCGCGTCGAATCCGTCCTTGCGGTGGTTGGCGACGGCCAGGATGTCCCCGGTGCTGGGCTTGACCGCGACGACCGAGGCCTCGGCGTACGAGGTCACGGCCTTCTCCGCGGCGGCCTGCACCTCGGCGTCCAGCACGGTCCTCATCTCCCCGGGCTTGCCCTCCACCAGGGTCAACAGGGTCCGCTTGGGGGCGTCCGGGGCGGTCGGCTCGATCCACAGCTCGACGCCGGGGGTGCCGCCGGTCTTCTCCCCGTACGCCTTGCGGAGCTGGTCCAGCACCGTGCGCAGCGAGGGGTACAGCTCGGCCGTCAGCTCCTTGCCGTTGCGGTCGAGGGCCTTGACCGGCGGGCTCGACGGGGTGCCGGTGCGCAGCGCCTCGCCCTTCCGGAGCTGCGGGTGGACCACCGATTCCTGCCAGTCGACGAGCGGCTTGCCGCTGTTGACGCCGCGTACGACGGTCAATCGGGAGTCGTAGACGAGGGGCTTGGTCGAGCCCTCGTACGTCACCTCCGCCTCGACCTTGAACGGCACGGTGGTGCCGTTGGGGGTGCCTGGGGTGATCACCGTCCTGGCGACGTGGGCCTTGGTGCGGTAGTCGCCGACCGCCGTCCGCGCGGCCTGGGCGTTGTTGGTCAGTTCGGCCGCCGCGCCGTCGTCGCCGGCCGCCCACGCGGCGAGGAAGGCCTTCGCGGTGGCGGCGGCGTCCTTCTCCCCGACCGGCCCGGTCCCCTTGGGCGCGGGGGCGGCCTTGCCGCCGACCTCGGCCCCCTTGGCGCCGCCGCTCTCGTCCGCCACCAGCGTCCAGGCGCCGTACCCCGCCCCGCCGATCATCGCGAGGAACACCCCGCCGATGATGGCGCCCTTTGTCGCCCCGTTCATCCTTCGTCCTCCCCCGTGACCACAGTTCCCTGAACATGTTCAAAGAACCCCTGGTGCGGACCTTACTCTGCGCGAACGGGTGAGGTACGTGTTGTTACCCGACCGGAACGTGGACGCGGGGACTCCGGATCCGCGCTCGGGGGGCGGTGTCCGGGTCGGGGAAACGCGACGGGCCCGACACCGTGCGGTGCCGGGCCCGTCGTTCGCGCCGCTAGATCCAGGTGTCCAGCCACATCCTGTTGCGCCAGGAGTCCATCGGGAGGGTCTGGCCCGTGTAGATGGGCCAGAAGTAGATGAAGTTCCAGACGATCAGCAGGACCAGGACGCCCGCGCCGATCGCGCCGAGCGTGCGGCGGCGTTCCGTGGAACCCGCCGGGCCCAGTAGGGCGCCGATCATCATCGCCACGGCCAGGCACAGGTACGGGATGAAGACCACCGCGTAGAAGTAGAAGATCGTCCGCTCCTGGTAGTTGAACCAGGGCAGCAGCCCGGCGGCCAGCGCGCACGCGATGGCGCCCGCCCGCCAGTCGCGGCGGAAGAACCACCGCCACAGCACGTACAGCAGCGCGAAGCAGCCCGCCCACCACAGCAGCGGCGTGCCGAGCGCCAGGACCTCGCGGGCGCACTTGCCCGCCTCGGTCGCCGGGCAGCCGTCGGTGCCGGGGTCGGGGGACTCGTAGAAGTAGGAGACGGGCCGACCCAGGACCAGCCAGCTCCACGGATTGGACTCGTAGGTGTGGCCGGAGGTCAGGCCGACGTGGAACTTGTAGACCTCCGTCTCGTAGTGCCACAGGCTGCGCAGCCACTCCGGCAGGAAGGACAGCGAACTGCCCTGGTCGTTCTTGGCGGCCCAGTCCCGGAAGTAGCCGCCCTTGCCGTTGTCGGGCGAGAGGATCCAGCCCAGCCAGGACATCAGGTAGACGCCGATCGCCACCGGGACCGTCGACAGGAAGGCCGGCAACGCGTCGCGGCGCAGCATCGACGCGTACGGGGAACCCGCGCCGGCGGTGCGGCGCGCGGCCGCGTCCCACACGACGGTCAGGACCCCGAAGAACGCCAGCACCACGAGGCCGTTCCACTTGGTGCCGAACGCCAGGCCGAGGCAGACGCCCGCCAGGATCCGGTACGGGCGCAGGCCCAGCCGCAGCGTCTCGGCGATCTTGAGGTCGGGTCGCGTGCGGCCCTCCTCGTCCACCGGTAGGGCCGCCGCGAGCCGGGCCCGCGCCCGGTCCCGGTCGATGAGCAGCGCGCCGAAGGCCCCCAGCACGAAGAACATCAGCACCAGGTCGAGGAGCGCGGTGCGGCTCATCACCAGGTGCAGGCCGTCCACGGCGAGCAGGGCGCCCGCCAGGCAGCCGAGGAAGGTCGAGCGGAAGAGTCGGCGGCCGATCCGGCACAGCATCAGCACCGACAGGGTGCCGAGCACCGCCGTCATGAACCGCCAGCCGAACGGGTCGAAGCCGAACATCCACTCGCCGAGGCCGATCACCCATTTGCCGACGGGCGGGTGCACGACGTAGCCGGGATCCGTGGGCAGCGCGACGCCGTCGGGGTTGGCGAGGATCGCCTTGTCGATGTCCTTCGGCCAACTGGCCTCGTAGCCCTGCCGGATCGTGGCCCAGGCGTCCTTGGCGTAGTACGTCTCGTCGAATATCACCGCCTTCGGGCTGCCGAGGTGGGTGAACCGCAGTACCCCCGCCACCAGCGTCACCAGCAGCGGACCGGCCCAGGCCATGACCCGCTGCCAGGTCTGCGTCGCGGACGGCGCGACGCCGAGCGCCGTCCACAGCTGGGCGGACGGGCGGGCGTACGGGGGCACGAGCCGCGTACGGACGTCCGCACGCGCCCCGCCCTGGGCGGGGCGCGGCGCGTATCCGAAGCCGCGCAGTCGGCGCAGCCAGACGGGCGACCCCTGTTCGAGGTCGCGGTCGCCGGTCGGCTCGGGCGGGGCCCCCGCGGGGCTGGGCGGCGGCGTCGCGGTACTGGTCACCGGGTCATCGTAGGGAACACCCCTGTGCGCACCCCAGCCCCCACAGGCGCGGCTCCGCCCGAACCCACCCGAAACTCCCGTCCCGCGCACACCGTTCGCGGTCCGGTACCCGGTCCGGGACTCCGTCCGCGCCCCGGGGGCACGGGGACCCAATGAGAGGATGGTGGCGTGACTGATCAGCCCCGTTCTGCCGATGCCCCCTCCTCCGCAGGCGTCCTCGTCCTCGCCGGTACGCCCATCGGGGACCTCGCCGACGCCCCGCCACGCCTGGGCGCCGAGCTGGAGCGGGCCGATGTGATCGCCGCCGAGGACACCCGGCGGCTGCGCCGCCTGACGCAGGGCCTCGGCGTGCACACCACCGGGCGGGTGCTCTCGTACTTCGAGGGCAACGAGTCCGCCCGCACCCCGGAGCTGGTGGAGGCCCTGGAGGCCGGCAAGCGGGTGCTGCTGGTCACGGACGCCGGGATGCCGTCGGTGTCCGACCCCGGCTACCGGTTGGTGGCGGCGGCCGTGGAGAAGGACATCAAGGTGACGGCCGTGCCCGGGCCGTCCGCCGTGCTCACCGCGCTGGCCCTGTCGGGACTGCCGGTCGACCGGTTCTGCTTCGAGGGCTTCCTGCCGCGCAAGGCCGGCGAACGCCTGGGCAAGCTCCGCGAGGTGGAGGGCGAGCGGCGCACGCTCGTCTACTTCGAGGCGCCGCACCGGCTGGACGACACCCTGGCGGCCATGGCCGAGGTGTTCGGCCCGGACCGCCGGGCGGCCGTGTGCCGCGAGCTGACGAAGACGTACGAGGAGGTCAAGCGCGGCGGGCTCGGCGCGCTGGCGCTCTGGGCGGCCGAAGGTGTGCGCGGGGAGATCACGATCGTGGTCGAGGGGGCTCCGGCGGCGACCCCAGGAGACGTGGACGCCGAGGAGCTCGTACGTCGCGTGCGGGTGCGCGAGGAGGCCGGGGAGCGCCGCAAGGAGGCCATCGCGGCGGTCGCGGCCGAGGTCGGCGTACCCAAGCGCGAGGTGTTCGACGCGGTGGTGGCGGCAAAGAACGCGGCACAAAAGGTGCCGTAAGTCGGTAAAGAGCTAACCTGAAAGGCAAAGCTCAGACCGCGCACCGGGCGCTTTGGGCATGAGTCGCCCAAGGACCGTCCAACACTCGACAGGGCCTGATGCGCTCCCGCCCGAAGAGGCGTCCACTGGCAGTGGCACCAGTGGAACAAGAGGAGCTGGCATGAGTGAGATCGCAGACACCCCGGCACCCGCCCCCGCCCCCGTGCACGTCCCGGTCGCACCGACCGTGCCGACCGTGCGCGAGGCGTACTCCTTCGCCTGCATGAAGTGCGGGTACGGCTGGGAGCAGGCCTACGAGATAGAGCACCACGTCGACGGCAGGGGCGAGGCGTTCATCGTCTACCGGGCGAACAGCGAGCGGGTGCCGTCGCCGCTGTCGAACCCGACCTGCCTGAACTGCGACGGCCACGTCGTACGGATCATGCGGGAGGGGCAGGTCTCGTCGGTGACCGGGATGCTCGACAAGCTCTACCACCACCCCGTCGCGCCCGGCATCGCCGGACCGGTTCCGGCGGGCGCCTCCCTGCCGCGCACGCCCCGACCGCGCGGGGCGAGGCCGCCGAAGGCGGCGGCCGCGAAGGCGCCGCAGCCGGCGCACGACGCGCCCGGGCCCGTGGCCGTGGACCCCGAGGAGGGGCGCGGCCCGATCGCCCGGCTGATGGGGTTGTTCCGCCGGTCATAGGATCGGACGCATGAGCCCCAGCCCTTCCTCCTCCGCCGCCGCCAAGGACGTCAAGGACGCCAAGGACACCCCGCCTCCGCTGCCCGAACCGCTCCGGGTGGCGGTGGCGGATTCGCACACCCACCTCGACATGCAGTCCGGCACGGTCGAGGAGGGCCTCGCGAAGGCCGCCTCGGTGGGCGTGACCACCGTCGTCCAGGTGGGGTGCGACGTGAAGGGTTCCCGGTGGGCCGCCGAGACCGCGGCCGCCCACCCGAACGTCCACGCGGCGGTGGCCCTGCACCCGAACGAAGCGCCCCGCATCGTGCACGGCGACCCCGACGGCTGGTCCCGGCAGGGCGCCCGGCCCGGCGGCGGCGACGCGGCCCTGGACGACGCCCTCGCCGAGATCGAGGCGCTGGCGGTGCTGGACCACGTGAAGGCGGTCGGCGAGACCGGCCTCGACTTCTTCCGTACCGGCCCCGAGGGGATGGCCGCGCAGGAGCGTTCCTTCCGGGCCCACATCGAGATCGCGAAGCGGACGGGCAAGGCGCTGGTCATCCACGACCGCGACGCCCACGCGGACGTGCTGCGCGTGCTGCGGGAGGAGGGCGCACCCGAGCGGACGGTCTTCCACTGCTACTCCGGGGACGCCGACATGGCCCGCGAGTGCGCGGCCGCCGGCTATTACCTGTCCTTCGCCGGGACCGTCACCTTCAAGAACGCCGCGCCGCTGCGCGAGGCCCTCGCGGTGGCCCCGCTGGACCTCGTGCTGGTCGAGACGGACGCCCCGTTCCTCACCCCGGCGCCCTACCGCGGTCGGCCCAACGCGCCGTACCTCATTCCGCTGACGGTACGGGCGATGGCCGCGGTCCGCGGTCTGGACGAGGACGCGATGGCGACGGCCCTCGCCGCGAACACGGCCCGCGCCTTCGGGTACTGACCCGCCCGCTCGCCCGTCCTCCACGCACCCCCACCCCTCGCTTCGCACGTCCGTTCGTTCGACACGCTGGGTAGTCGAACGACTTTGAAGCGTGACGCCCGCTCCGGCTAGGGTGCCCTGCCCCGACCACCTGGGGCCGGACCAGTGGAGCGAGCGACGTGAGCGAAACACAGGGCAGTCACCGCCGTGTCTCCTGGCCGGGGACCGAGCCGGACGCCGGTCCGGCCCCGGCCCCCGACCGCGCGCTCGACCTCGAACTCGACCCCGCGCTCGACCTCCCCCTCGACCCCGAGCTCGACTTCGCCCCCGACCGGGACCCGGACCCGGAGCTCGACCTCGCCTCCGCGCTCGGCCTCGTCGCCGACGGCGGACCCGACGGCGGGGTCCCGGCCCCCCGCGGCGAAGGCCGCCGGGGGGCGCGGCGGCGGGGTGCGCCGACCGTCCCCACCCCCGGGACCGGCCTGCGCCCCACCGGCCGCCGCCGCGCCTCGGACCCGGCGCCCCCGCCCCCGCTGCCGACTCCGGACGCGGACGCCCCACCGGGCGGCCGCGCCGCCGGTCGGCGCCGGGCCGGGGACCCGGTCCCCCCACCTCCGCTGCCGGGGCCCGACGCCGACGCCCCCGCCGGGCGGCGGCGGGCCGCGGATCCCGGGCCGGGGACCGGTGTGCCCGGGACGCGTCGGCCCACCGGACGCCGTCGGGCTGCGGACCCCGTACCGCCGCCCCCGCTGCCGGGGCCGGACGGGGACGACCCGGACACCGGGCGGCGGCGGGCCTCCGTCCCCGCCCAGGGCGGCGGCGGGTCCGGGCAGCGGGCCGCCGGCCGCGGCCGGCGGGGCGCGGCGGCCCGCGGCAGTTGGCGGCGGATCATCCCGCAGGCCCTCGTCGTGGCCGTCCTGGCCGGCGGCACCACCGCCTTCGTCGCCGCCGACAAATCGGTGCGGCTCACCGTCGACGGAGCGCCCCGCAGCCTGCACACCTTCGCCGGGAGCGTCGACGCCCTGCTCGCCGCCGAAGGCCTCGGCGTCGGCCCCCACGACCTCGTCGCCCCCGCCCGCGGCTCCGACCTCGCCGACGGCGAGGAGATCGTCGTCCGCTACGGCCGCCCGCTGGAACTGATCCTCGACGGCCGCACCCGCCGACTGTGGACCACCGCCCGCACCGTCGAGAGCGCCCTGCGCCAGCTCGGCGTCCGCGTCGAGGGCGCCTTCCTCACGCTGCCCCGCACCGCCGCCGTCCCGCGCGCCGGCCTGACCCTGGGCGTGCGCACCGAACGCGGCGTCACCTTCATGGCCGACGGCCGCGAACGCACCATCCGCACCAACGCCGCCACCGTCCAGGAGGCCCTGGACCAGGCCGGCATCACCCTCGGCGGCCAGGACACCACCTCGGTCCCGCCCGGCGCGTTCCCGCGCGACGGGCAGGTCGTCACCGTGCTGCGCATCACCGGCACCCGCGAGGTCCGCGAGGAGCGCATCCCCTTCACGACCGAGCGCGTCCAGGACGGCGACCTGTTCGCCGGGACCGAGGTCGTCGAACGGGCCGGCCGGCCCGGCGCCCGCCGGGTCACGTACAGCCTGCGCACCGTCAACGGGGTCCGCCAGCAGCCCCGCCGGATCGCCGAGGAGGTGGTCCGCGAGCCCGTCGGCCAACTCGTGAAGGTCGGGACGAAGCGGCTGCCGAACTCCGTCGCCGGCGCGGACGGCCTCGACTGGGGCGCGCTGGCCCAGTGCGAATCCGGCGGCCGGGCCTCGGCCACCGACCCCTCGGGGACCTACGGCGGCCTCTACCAGTTCGACGTGCGCACCTGGCAGGGCCTCGGCGGCAGCGGTCGCCCGCAGGACGCGTCGGGCTCGGAGCAGACGTACCGGGCCAAGAAGCTCTACGTGCAGCGGGGGGCGAGTCCGTGGCCGCACTGCGGCCGTAGGCTTTACCGGTGAGCACCGCAGAGCAGCAGCCCCACGAGACCCCTTCCGACGCCCTCCTCGGACCGGCCGACATCCGGGAACTGGCCGCCGTACTCGGCGTCCGGCCGACGAAGCAGAAGGGCCAGAACTTCGTCATCGACGCCAACACGGTCCGCCGCATCGTCCGCACCGCGGAGGTGCGCCCGGACGACGTGGTCGTCGAGGTCGGTCCGGGACTCGGCTCGCTGACGCTCGCCCTGCTGGAAGCCGCCGACCGGGTCGTCGCCGTCGAGATCGATGACGTCCTGGCCGCCGCCCTGCCCGCCACCATCGAGGCCCGGATGCCCGCGCGGCAGGACCGGTTCGCGCTCGTCCACTCCGACGCCATGCTGGTCAAGGAGCTGCCCGGACCGCCGCCGACCGCGCTCGTCGCGAACCTGCCGTACAACGTGGCCGTTCCGGTGCTGCTGACCATGCTGGACCGGTTCCCGACCATCGAGCGGACCCTCGTCATGGTCCAGGCCGAGGTCGCCGACCGGCTCGCCGCCGAACCCGGCAACAAGGTGTACGGGGTCCCCTCCGTCAAGGCCAACTGGTACGCGCACGTCAAGCGCGCCGGGTCCATCGGCCGCAAGGTGTTCTGGCCCGCGCCGAACGTCGACTCCGGTCTGGTCTCACTGGTGCGCCGCACCGAGCCGATCCGGACCACGGCGTCCAAGGCCGAGGTCTTCGCGGTCGTCGACGCCGCCTTCGCGCAGCGCCGCAAGACCCTGCGCGCCGCCCTGGCCGGCTGGGCCGGTTCGGCCGCCGGCGCCGAGACCGCGCTCGTCGCCGCCGGGATCTCCCCGCAGGCGCGCGGCGAGTCCCTCACGGTCGAGGAGTTCGCGGCGATCGCCGAGCACAAGCCCGCCGCGGAGAGGCCCGCCCTGTGAGCGTGACCGTACGGGTCCCCGCGAAGGTCAACGTGCAGCTCGGGGTGGGCGCCGCCCGCCCCGACGGCTTCCACCCCCTCGCGACCGTCTTCCTCGCCGTCTCCCTGTTCGACGAGGTCACGGCCACCCCCGCCGCGGCACTGACCGTCACCTGCGAGGGCCCCGACGCCGACCAGGTGCCCCTGGACCGCACCAACCTCGCCGCCCGGGCCGCCGAGGTCCTCGCGGCGCGGGCCGGCATCGAGCCGGCCGTCCACCTCCACATCGCGAAGAACATCCCCGTCGCCGGCGGCATGGCGGGCGGCAGCGCCGACGGCGCGGCCGCGCTGCTGGCCTGCGACACCCTGTGGGGGCTGGACACCCCGCGCACGGAACTCCTCGACCTGTGCGCCGAACTGGGCAGCGACGTCCCCTTCAGCCTGCTCGGCGGCGCCGCCCTCGGGACCGGTCGCGGCGAACTGCTCACCCCGGTCGACGCGGGCTCCTTCCACTGGGTGTTCGCGGTGGCCGACGGGGGCCTGTCCACCCCGGCCGTGTTCCGAGCGTTCGACCGGCTGACCGCGGGGACCGCCGTCCCGGAGCCGCAGCCCTCCCCGGAAATCCTCGCGGCCCTCGCCTCGGGGGACCCCGACCGGCTGGCGCCCGCCCTGTCCAACGACCTCCAGGCGGCCTCGCTGTCGCTGCGCCCGGCGCTGGCCGACACCTTCGCGGCGGGCACCGGAGCCGGCGCGCTGGCCGCGCTGGTCTCCGGCTCCGGGCCGACGACCGCCTTCCTGGTCCGGGACGAGGAGGGCGCCGCCAAGGTCGCCGCCGCGCTGGAGGCCTCCGGTACCTGCCGCACCACCCGGACCGCCTCGGGGCCCGTCCCGGGCGCCACGGTCCTGCGGGGCTGACCCCGGAACCCGGCCGGGTACCCAGCGGGATCTGAGTATCCGTACCCTGTCGCGGCGGCCGCCCCGCCGCGACCGTGGTGGACATGACAGTCACCGCACGCGACCTGGCCGCCGCGACCCCCGCCACCAGGGACCGCTGGGTCGACCTGCTGCGGGTCGCCTCGCTCGGCACGGTCGTGCTCGGCCACTGGCTGATGGCGGCCGTCGCCGGCGACGGCATCGGGAACCTGCTCGCCCTCGTGCCCCCGCTCCAGGTGCTGACCTGGGGGCTCCAGGTCATGCCGGTGTTCTTCTTCGTCGGCGGGTTCGCGCACGCCCTCTCGTACCGCTCCCTGGCCCGCAGGGCCGACGGGCCGCTCTACGCCGCCTTCCTGCGGGCCCGCCTCCAGCGGCTGCTGCGGCCCACCCTCGTCTTCGTCCTGGCGTGGACCGCCCTCGCACTGGCCGTCCAACTCGCCGGCCTCGACGGCGGCCGGCTGACCGGCGCCGCGCTGCGGCTGGTCACGCAGCCGCTGTGGTTCATCGGGATCTACCTCGCGGTGGTCGCCTTCACCCCGCCGCTGCTGAGGCTCCACGAACGCCACGGCTGGGCCGCCTTCGCCGCGCTCGCCGGGGCCGCCGCGCTGGTCGACGTCCTGCGCTTCGCCTTCGGCGTCCCGTACGTGGAGTTCCTGAACTTCGCCTTCGTGTGGTTGGCCGTGCACCAACTCGGCTTCCTGCGCGCCGACGGCCGCATCACCCGACCGGCCGTCCTGGCCGCCGCCGGGCTCGCCGGGGCCGTCCTGCTCGTCGCGGCCGGCCCGTACCCGCTGTCGATGGTCGGGATGCCCGGCGAGAAGGTGTCCAACATGGCCCCGCCCACCCTCGCCCTGCTCTGCCACGGCCTGTGGCTGGTCGGCGCCGTCCAGCTGCTCGCCCGGCCCGCGCGGCCCTGCTGGAGCGGCCCCGCGTGTGGCGGCGGGTCGTCGCCGCCAACGGCGTCGCCATGACCGCGTTCCTGTGGCACCTCACCGCCATGCTCGGCGTGTACGCCGCCCAGCTCGCCCTCGGCCTCGCGCTGCCCGAGCCGGCCACCGCCGCCTGGTGGGCGCAGGTCCCGCCGCGGATCCTGCTCGCGGCGCTGGTGACGGCCCTGCTCGTCGCCTGCTTCCGCCGCTTCGAGGCCCCCGTACCGGCCGCGCCGACGCCGGGGAGCGGACCCGTCGCCGCCCTCGGGATCACCCTCGCCCTGCTCGGGATCCTCGGCCTCTCCCTGACCGGCCTCGGCGGGATCCTGGACGGCCACGGCGCCACCCTGATCGCCCTGCCGCTGACCGCGCCCGCCGCCATCGGCATGGCCCTCGCGGGCGCCCTGCTGGTGGATCGGTCGGGGTCGGCCCGGAGGGTCGGCGCTATTGGTCCTTCAGTTCACCCCTGTGAGTGATGGTGCGTTGGGGTGGGTGTCGTTACGGTCGGGTGCATGGACCCGAAGGAGAGGGCGAAGGCGCGGGGTGTGCATCCGCAGACCGCGTATCGCTGGTTCCGTGAGGGCGTGTTGCCGGTCCCTGCCCGGTGGGTGGGACCGCCGCTCCGCGACCAGGCGGGCGACGAAGGCACGGGAAGCGGCGGCTGCCGATGACTGAGCAGCCCAAGAAGCAGCAGCTACGCACCATCGACGCGCCCTTCGTGGCGTTGGGCCCGTCCGGTGTGGCGATACGCGACCGTCTCAAGAACTTGAGCGTCGAGGACGACAAGGTGTTGCGCCTGGTGGGCGAGCACCTGGGGCGTCTGGCGTCCCTCGACCTGGCGGCCCGGTGCGGGGATGGTAAGGGCCATGACGCGCAGAGGTGGGCGGCCCGCAAGCAGGGCCTGACCGCCGCGTCGTCGTCCCGTTGGGCCGGGAGCATCACGAGGGCCACCCACGATCAGTGGGCGCTCTCGCGCCGTTGTCAGTTCGCGCACATCCGAAACCTTGAGGCGCGCGTCCGTACGCTGATCGACCGGCTGTCCCGGCCGATCGGGCAGAAGGGCACGAAGCGGGCGCCGGGTGGATACCGCTCCAAGCATGAGTGGTTCCACAAGACACGGCGTCTGCACATCCTGGAGCACCGTCTCGACACAGCCCGAGCCGACCGGGACGAGGGTGTTGTGCACGTGGTGCGCGGCGGCAGAAAGCTCCTCAACAGCCGGCACAACCTCGAAGAGGCGCGGCTCACCGAGGACGAGTGGCGCCGGCGGTGGGAGGCGGAACGCTGGTTCCTGGCCGCTGATGGCGAGTCGGGCAAACGCTTCGGCAACGAGACGATCCGCGTCACCCCGGACGGTGAGGTGTCGATCAAACTTCCCGCGCCGCTTGCGTACCTGGCGAACGCGAAGCATGGCCGGTACGTCCTGACCTCCCGCATCGCTTTCGCGCACCGGGGCGCCGAGTGGCGGGACCGGATCGACAGCAATCGGGCCGTCGCCTACCGCATCCACTACGACGCCACGCGCGGGCGCTGGTACCTCACCGCCTCCTGGCAGCGCCCCGTCGTCCGGACGGTCCCGCTGGAGACGGCACGGGCCAAGGGCGTGATCGGCGTTGATACGAACGCCGACCACTTCGCCGCCTACCGCCTCGACACCCACGGCAATCCGATGGGTGAGCCCCACCGGTTCTTCTATGACCTGTCGGGCACCGCGGACCATCGGGACGCGCAGATCCGGCACGCCATCACCCGAGTTCTGCACTGGGCCGGGCGCGCCGGCGTCGTCGCCATCGCGATGGAGGATCTGGACTACCGCCGAGAAGACCCGCGAGAAGCACGGCAGGCAGAAACGGTTCCGGCAGCTCATCTCCGGTATGCCCACCGGCAAGCTCAAGGCCCGACTGGTCTCCATGGCCGCTGACGCCGGTCTGTCGATCGTCGCGGTCGATCCGGCCTACACCTCCCAGTGGGGCGCCCAGCATTGGCAGGAACCGCTGGTCACCCCGCGACGCAAGATGTCCCGTCATGATGCCGCCGGTATCGCGATCGGGCGACGCGCCCTCGGGCACCCGATCCGGCGTCGGACGGCACCGCCCCCGCAGCACCGGAGTGATGCTGCGGGGCATCGGACCGTCCAGGCCGGCCGTGGTACCCCAGGACGTGAGGGAACCCGCCGCCTCGTCACGGAGCGTGCGCACGATGCACGTGCCCGAGCGGGGACACCACGAGGAACGCGGGAGACCAGTGCATCCAAAACCGTTCGGGATGCGCGCAGTGCCAGGACGTGGGTCCACGTCTCACTCCTGCTCACTGATGAGGAACGGTTAGGCTGAGGGGCTGATCCACACCCCTTCCCTGGAGCGCGTCTGATGGCCGTCAATCTGGTCAATGTCGAGGCAGTCAGCAAGGTGTACGGCACCCGTACCCTGCTCGACGGCATCTCCCTCGGCGTGTCCGAGGGGGACCGGATCGGTGTCGTCGGCCGCAACGGCGACGGAAAGACCACCCTCATCCGGATGCTCGCCAAACTGGAGGAACCCGACACCGGCCGGGTCACCCAGAACAGCGGCCTGCGGATGGGCGTCCTCACCCAGCACGACTCGCTCGACCCCTCCGCCACCATCCGGCACGAGATCATCCGCGACATGGCCGACCACGAGTGGGCCGGCAACGCCAAGATCCGCGACGTGCTCACCGGCCTCTTCGGCGGACTCGACCTGCCCGGCTTCGGCCAGGGCCTCGACACCGTCATCGGCCCGCTCTCCGGCGGCGAGCGCCGCCGCATCGCGCTCGCCCAGCTGCTCATCGCCGACCAGGACCTCCTCGTCCTCGACGAGCCCACCAACCACCTCGACGTCGAGGGCATCTCCTGGCTGGCCAAGCACCTCCAGGAACGCCGCTCCGCGCTCGTCTGCGTCACCCACGACCGGTGGTTCCTCGACCAGGTCTGCACCCGCATGTGGGACGTCCAGCGCGGTGACGTCCACGAGTACGAGGGCGGCTACAGCGACTACGTCTTCGCCCGCGCCGAGCGCGACCGGATCGCCGCCACCGAGGAGTCCAAGCGGCAGAACCTGATGCGCAAGGAGCTGGCCTGGCTGCGCCGCGGCGCCCCCGCCCGGACCTCCAAGCCGCGCTACCGCATCGAGGCCGCCAACGAGCTGATCGCCGACGTGCCGCCGCCGCGCGACACCTCCGAGCTGATGAAGTTCGCCAATGCCCGCCTGGGCAAGACGGTCTTCGACCTGGAGGACGTGACCGTCCAGGCCGGCCCCAAGACCCTCCTCAAGCACCTCACCTGGCACCTCGGCCCCGGCGACCGCGTCGGCCTCGTCGGCGTCAACGGAGCCGGCAAGACCTCGCTGCTGCGCGCCCTCGCCGAGGCCGCCCGTACCCAGGGCGACGTCCAGCCCGCCGCGGGCAAGGTCAGCGTCGGCAGGACGGTGAAGCTGGCCTACCTGTCCCAGGAGGTCGGCGAGCTCGACCCCTCGCTGCGCGTGCTGGAGGCCGTCCAGCGGGTGCGCGACCGCGTCGACCTCGGCAAGGGTCGCGAGATGACCGCGGGCCAGCTGTGCGAGCAGTTCGGCTTCACCAAGGAGAAGCAGTGGACCCCGGTCGGGGACCTGTCCGGTGGGGAGCGGCGGCGGCTGCAGATCCTGCGGCTGCTCATGGACGAGCCGAACGTCCTCTTCCTCGACGAGCCCACCAACGACCTCGACATCGAGACCCTGACCCAGTTGGAGGACCTCCTCGACGGCTGGCCCGGCTCGATGATCGTGATCTCCCACGACCGGTTCTTCATCGAGCGCACCACCGACACGGTGATGGCGCTGCTGGGCGACGCCTCCCTGCGGATGCTGCCGCGCGGACTCGACGAGTACCTGGAGCGCCGGCAGCGCATGATCGAGGCCGCCGCCCCGGCGGCCCCGGCGCCCGCCGCGAAGTCCTCCGCCTCGGGTGACTCGCGGGCCGCGAAGAAGGAGCTGCAGAAGATCGAGCGGCAGCTCAACAAGATGTCCGACCGCGAGTCGAACCTGCACGCGCAGATCGCCGAGAACTCCACCGACTACGACAAGGTGGCCAAGCTCGACGCCGAGCTCCGGGAACTGATTTCCGAGCGCGACGAGTTGGAGATGCGCTGGCTGGAACTGGCCGAAGACGCCTGATTTCGGACAGATTTGCACAGTGTCCGGTCGGATAACGACCGAGTCACGGGCCGGTCCTCCCTTGGGAACAGGGGTCGGACCGGCCCGTCGCATGTCGGCCACGAGTGATAGAAAGGGTCGTTCTCCCGACCGACTTACCGCCTGACGCCGAAGGTATGCGCTGATGACCGAGCCGCCCCAGCCGCCGAACCAGCCGCCGTCACCTTCCGGTTACGGCCACCTGCCGGGACCCCCGCAGCAGGGGTACGGATTCCCGCCCCAGGGGCCCAATCCGTACGCCCAGCAGCCGCCGACCGTCCCGCAGCCGCCCGTGCCGAACGGCGGCTACGGATTCCCGCCGCCCCCGCAGGGCATGCCGCCGGTCCCGCCGCGGCCCGGCCGCAACAAGGCCCTGGTCCTGATCGCCGCCGCCGTCGCCGGGGTGCTCGTACTCGGCGCGGGCGGCTGGTTCCTCCTCGCGGGGGACGGCGACGACAAGGCCGCCAAGGAGCCCGTCGCGCAGAGCTCCGCGCCCACCGACGACAAGCCCTCCCCCTCGGCCTCCGTGGACAAGGGCGACGGCAACGGCGCCGGCGGCGCGTACCCGACCGACCTCAACTCCGGCCGCAAGACCGGCGAGGACAAGGCCCTCTGGCTCAAGACCGTCAAGATGGAGGGACCCGGCGCCGGGATCCCGGCCAAGGGCCAGTGGGTGGTCGGCGACGCCGTCGTCAAGACCGTCGACAAGTCCGTCGTGGCCTACGCGGTGACCGACGGCAAGGAGAAGTGGAAGCTCGACCTCCGTACGGAGATCTGCGGCATCACGGGTCAGACCACCCCCGACGGCCGGACCGTCATGGTGGTCAAGAACGACGACGACTCCAACTGCAACCAGATGAAGCTCGTCGACCTCAAGGGCGGCAAGGAGCTCTGGACCAAGGAAATCGTCATGGAGGGTCTTTTCAAGACCGCCTCCGAGACCACGGTCACCTTCACCGGGGACACCGTCGCCCTCGGCTGGATGGGCGGCCAGAGCGTCCACCGCCTGAGCACCGGCGACAAGCTCTTCTCCGACGCCGGCCCCGAGGGCTGCAAGCCCACGGACTACGCCGCGGGCAACGGCAGGCTGATCGCCGTCGCCATGTGCCTGGACGCCGACAAGACCGTCGAGATCCAGGACGCCGACCCGAACACCGGCAAGAAGACCTGGGCCTACAAGCTTCCCAAGGGCTTCCAGGTCAAGGCCGTCTACTCCGTCAGCCCGACCGTCATCGACGCCCAGAACCGCGAGACCAAGCAGCGCGGGATCATCGTCCTCGACGACAAGGGACAGAAGCGCAACTCGCTCTCCGGCGACGGCAACTTCGTGATCAACTGCGGCGGCGGCAGCAGTAGCGAGGGCCTCCAGAACTGCGGGAACTCCGTCGTGGACGGTGACACCATCTACCTGGGCACCGGGGCGGAACTGGACACCGCGAGCGCGGAGATCGTCGCCTTCGACCTCAATACCGGCAAGGTCAAGTGGCGCACCAAGGCCGGCGACAAGCAGACCTTCGTCCCGCTCAAGGCCGCGGGCGGCCGGCTGACCGCCTACCGCACGGGCGCCGGCCTCGACGAGCCCGGCGAGATCGTGTCCCTGCCGGCCGCCGACGGCAAGCCCACGGTGCTCCTGAAGATGCCCTCGGGCCCCGCCGCGAAGATCGAGGGCTCCTTCATGTTCTCCCGCACCGCCTACGAGGACGGACGCTTCTTCCTCTCCGTCACCAACCTGCAGGGCGACGGCAAGGACGAGAAGCTCCTGATGGCCTTCGGCAAGTGAACGAGTCCACCGAGCCGCCCACCGAGAGGCAGTAGCACGTCATGAGTACCCCGCCGCCCCCGCAGCAGCCCCCGTCGGGAGGCTTCGGCGCGCCCCAGCCGGTCCCGCCGCCCCCGCCGATGCCCCCCACCGCCCCGCAGCCGCCGGCCCAACAGCCCGGCTACGGCTACCCCCAACAGCAGCCCGGCTACGGCTACCCGCAGCAGCAGCCCGGCTTCGGGCACCCGCAGCAGCCGGCCACCCTCCGGACCCCGGCGCGGCCCGCCGCGGGCGGCGGCAACGTCGTCCGCACCCAGCTGATGATCGTCGGCTCCGCGCTGGTGGCGATGGCCCTCATCATCGGCGGCGGCTTCTGGTACGTCTCCGGCGACGACGAGGGCGGCGGCGGCACCACCACCGCCGAGGGCGGCACCCCCAGCGGCTCGACCGACCCCAAGGCCCCCGCGGCCCCCGGCGGCACCGAGAAGGTCCCGACCAACACCAAGTCGAAGACGCTGGTCAACGTCCCGAGCCCGCAGCCCGCCGACGTCATCTCCGTCGACGGTTCCTGGCTGACCGACTCCACCTACGTCAAGTCCGACGTCGCGAAGGTCGTCGGCTACAACCTGGTCGACGGCGGCAAGAAGTGGGAGCTCCCGCTCCCCGCCCACATCTGCGGCGCGACCAAGCACATCAGCGACAACAAGTCGGCGATCCTCTTCCAGGAGGCCCTGCCGACCGAGGACAAGAAGTACCCGCAGTGCAACCAGGTCGGAGTCATCGACCTGAACGCCGGCAAGCTGCTGTGGTCCGGCTCCGCCAAGTCCGCCACCGGCGGCGACAAGCCCGTCGCCTTCAACGAGGTCACCATCAGCGGCCAGACCGTCGCCGCCGGCGGCCTCAGCGGTGGCGCCGCCTGGAACCTCGCCGACGGCAAGTCCCTCTGGACGCCCAAGGTCGACGCCGAAAGCTGCTACGACCTCGGCTACGCGGGCGGCGAGGCCCTCGCCGTGCTGCGCAAGTGCGGCCGGATCCCCAACCAGAGCCTGATCGCCCAGGTCCTCGACCCGGTCACCGGCGCGCCGAAGTCCGCGTACAAGCTGTCCCCGGGCATCGAGTGGGCGGGCATCATCTCCACGAAGCCGCTCATCGTCGCCGCGGACGTCGGCGACACCGCCAAGAACGCCACCGGCGTCAGCGACCTCTTCGTCGTCGACGACGCCGGCCAGCTCAAGAGCCGCATCTCGCTCGCCGCCGGCACCTGGGCACCCGAGTGCCCCGCCACCGAGGTCGAGCAGTGCTCGAAGATGGTCGTCGGCAACGGCAAGGTCTACCTGCCGACCTACGAGCACCAGGGCTCGGGATCCTCCGTGGGCCGCACCAACGAGCTCGTCTCCTTCGACCTGGAGACCGGCAAGGCCACCAGCGACCGGGCCGACGCGGGCGAGAGCTACACCATCACCCCGCTGCGCATGGACGGCTCGAACGTCATCGCCTACAAGTCGCCCCCGTACAACAAGGGCGGCCAGATCGTCAGCATCGACAGCAAGACCATGAAGGAAACCGTCCTCATGGAGAACCCGCCGGAGAAGACGGGCCAGCGCGCCGAAGCCCAGTTCTCGGCGGACCACTCCGAGTTCCGCTACCACAACGGCAAGTTCTTCATCTCCCGCACCACGGTCCGCAAGCCGTACTCGGAGAAGAGCGACCCGGAGTACCTCTTCGTCTCCTTCACCGCGAGCTGACCTGCGAAGGCCCGCCGCACCGCACGCCCCGAAGCCCCCGGAAGGTCCGCCCTTCCGGGGGCTTTCGCGCTGTATCGGGCACGCCCCGTCGAACAAGCGTGTAGCTTGCCGGGTCAGAAGGATCTGGGGTGGGAGCCTTGATGGGCGTACGGGTCGTGGTGGTCGACGAACACCGGCTACTGGCCGAGGCGCTCGCCTCGGCCCTCAAACTGCGCGGGCACCGGGTGCTCGCGGCCGCCGCACCGACGGCCGGCGCCGCCGAGCTCGTCATCGGCCGCGCCCCGGAGGTCTGCCTGTTCGGCACCGCCACCCCCGCGGCCCCCGGGATCTTCGAACCCGTCGCCCGGATCAAGGGCGAGCGCCCGCAGATCGCCGTGGTCGTGCTGGGCCCGGTGCCCAGCCCGCGCGGCATCGCCGCCGCCTTCGCCGCCGGTGCCTCGGGCTACGTACGCCACGACGAGCGCATCGAGGGAGTGGAACGGGCCCTGGCCAAGGCCCGGGTCGGGGAGGTGGCGATCGCCCCGCAGCTGTTGCAGGGGGCCTTCGCCGAGCTGCTCAACCCCGCCGCCCAGCCCGACGACGAGGGCAGCCGCCTGCTGCGCCTGCTGACCCCGCGCGAGGTGGAGGTGCTGGTCCGGGTCGCCGAGGGCGAGGACACCGGGCTCATCGCCGCGGGCATGGCCATCGCGCCGAGCACGGCCCGCACCCACGTCCAGCGGGTGCTGATGAAACTCGGCGTGGGATCGCGGCTGGAGGCCGCCGCGCTGGCCGCGCGCACCGGTCTGCTCGACCGGGCCGCGGGGCCGGGACTCCTCGCGGAGTGAGCCGTCCCGTCCGGTGACGATTTCCCCGGGAGCGCGGAATCCGGTATGCCAGATACCAGCACGCGCGTTCGCGTGCGTCCGCGAGAGCTTGGAGTGCGAGTGAGTAAGTACCTGGTCACCGGTGGCGCCGGATACGTGGGTGGCGTCGTCGCGGCCCACCTCCTGGAAGCCGGCCACGAGGTAACCGTCCTCGACAACTTCTCCACCGGCTTCGGTGCGGGAGTCCCGGCCGGAGCGACCCTGATCGACGGCCGGATCCAGGACGCCGCCGACCACCTGGACGCCTCCTACGACGCGGTCCTGCACTTCGCGGCCTCCTCGCAGGTCGGCGAGTCCGTCGTCAACCCCGGCAAGTACTGGGACAACAACGTCGGCGGCACCCGCGCCCTGCTCGACGCGATGCGCGGGGCCGGCGTCCGCAAGCTCATCTTCTCCTCGACCGCCGCGACCTACGGCGAGCCCGCCGACGGTCCGCTCACCGAGGACTCGGTGACCGCGCCGACCAACCCGTACGGCGCCTCGAAGCTGGCCGTCGACCACATGATCGCGGGGGAGTGCACGGCGCACGGCCTCGCGGCGGTCTCGCTGCGCTACTTCAACGTGGCCGGCGCCTACCGGGAGTTCGGCGAGCGGCACGACCCCGAGACCCACCTGATCCCGCTGGTCCTCCAGGTCGCCCTGGGGGAGCGCGAGTCCATCTCGATCTTCGGCGAGGACTACCCGACCCCCGACGGCACCTGCGTGCGCGACTACATCCACGTCGCCGACCTCGCGGACGCCCACCTCGCGGCGCTGGAGACGGCGGCCGAGGGCGAGCACCTGATCTGCAACCTGGGCAACGGCAACGGCTTCTCGGTCCGCGAGGTCATCGAGACCGTCCGCAAGGTCACCGGCCGGGAGATCCCCGAGACCGTCGCCGCCCGCCGCGCCGGCGACCCGGCGGTGCTCGTCGCCTCCGCGGAAGCGGCGCGCGTGCGCCTCGGCTGGACCCCGACCCGCTCGGACCTGACGAACATCGTGACGGACGCCTGGAACTTCGCCCGCGAACAGCGCGCCTGACGCGAACGTCCGGCGTCTGACGCCCGACGGTCCGCCGGAGTCGGCGCGGCTCCGCACCACGCCCACCCCACGCCCCTCGCACCCCGACCGGTGCGGGGGGCGTGCGCGTGCGCGGTGAGCGCGGTGGACGGGCGCTCTGCGCGGGCGCCCGGCGCGCGTACGCCGGGTGAAAGCCCCCTCGTGCAACTGCCGATGGCACACTCCGGTCGGGAAATCAGCTTCCGGGCCGCCCGGACCGTCGAAATCAAGCCACGACACCACGCCTGCGGGACCGCCCCACCGGAAAATCGCTCGAAAAACTTCTGCTATTCGGCCAACCGCGAGACGGCCCCGGGCCTACGCTGAAGCGTGACGCCGGTGGGGGCCGGTGTTGATTCAGGGGTCGAGACACGCCGGGTACGGCGTCCGGTCCGGGGTAGTGCACAGAAGTCACGGCGGCGGCTGCGACGGCCTGTGGACCTCCTGGTCCGGGCGTCGTACCCGCAGTCGTCCGTTCCCCGACCCTTGGGGGTTTTGTGGTTCGCATCCGGGTTCTGGTGGTCGACGACCACCGCATCTTCGCCGAGTCCCTCGCGGCCGCGCTCGCGGCCGAGCCGGACGTGGACGTGTCCGCGGCCGGCAGCGGTCCCGCGGCCGCGCGCTGCCTCGAACGCGCGGCGGCGGAGGGCCGCCGCTTCGACGTCCTGCTCGTCGACGCCGACCTCGGCGCCGCCGCCGGGACCGTACCCGCCCCGCGGGAACCGGGCTCCGGGCCACCGCCCGGCCCGGACGGGATCGCGCTGGTCGCCGGGGTGCGCGTCGCCCATCCCGGGGTGCACACCGTGGTCCTCGCCGAACGGGACGACCCCCGCCGGGCCGCCCTGGCCCTGCAGGCGGGCGCCTCCGGGTGGGTGGCGAAGGACTGCTCCCTGTCCCGGCTGCTCGCCGTCATCCGGGGGGTGCTGCGCGAGGAGACCCACCTGCCGCCCGCGCTGCTCACCGGGGTGCTGCGGGAACTCACCGCCGCCCGCAAGCACCGTACGGACAGCGAACGGCTCGTCGAGTCCCTCACCCCGAGGGAGCACGAGGTGCTGCGCTGCATGGTGGCGGGGCTGGGCCGCAAGGACGTGGCGGCCAGGCTGTTCCTGTCCCCGCACACCGTCCGCACCCACATGCAGAACGTGCTGGGCAAGCTGGGCGTGCACTCCACCCTGGCGGCCGTGGCCCTGGCCCGGCGGGCGGGCGTACGGCCCGCCGAACTGGCGGGTCTACCCGGGGATGTTGTCGAACGGAGCGGTCAACTGGCGTAGCAGCCCGGCGAGGTCGCCGCGCTGCCCCGTCGAGAGCTGGGCCAGGATCGCCCGTTCCTGGGCCAGCAGACCCGCGAGGGACTGGTCGGCGCGGTCGCGGCCCTCCGGCGTCAGCCGGACCAGGACGCCCCGACGGTCGTTGGGGTCGGGCAGCCGCTCGACGAGGCCCTTCTTGGCGAGCCGGTCGATGCGGTTGGTCATGGTGCCCGAGGTGACGAGCGTCTGGGTCAGGAGTTGCCCGGGGGACAGCTGGTAGGGCGCGCCGGCGCGCCGCAGCGAGGTCAGGACGTCGAACTCCCACGGTTCGAGCCCGTGCTCGGCGAAGGCCAGCCTGCGGGCGCGGTCGAGGTGGCGCGCGAGCCGGCTGACCCGGCTGAGCACCTCAAGTGGTTCCACGTCGAGGTCAGGGCGCTCTCGCCGCCATGCCGCGACCAGTCGGTCGACCTCGTCCTCCATGCCGATCAGTGTAAGGGGTCTGTCGATATGAAGTCTCTTGAAACCAAGAATCTTGACATCGAGATATATTTTGGCCGACCATGGGGCATGGAGGTGGCCGGAACGGATTCCGCTTCCAATCGCCCCACCCATGGGAAGGCTCGAACATGCATTCCGATATCGCGCCGGCCGTGCGCCCCCCGGCCCTGGACGGTTCCGCCCCGTCCGCACCCACCTGGGACCCCCAGCAATACCTCCGACACGCGGGACACCGAACCCGTCCCTTCCTCGACCTGCTGACCCGCATATCCGAGCTGCCCACGCCCGCCGCGCACTCCGACGAGGGCCCCGGCCCGCGCATCGCCGACCTCGGCTGCGGACCCGGCAACGTCACCGCCCTGCTTGCCGAACGCTGGCCCGACGCCCGGATCACCGGCTTCGACCTGTCGCCCGAGATGCTCGCCCGCGCCACGGCGGAGCACGCCGGACCCACCGCGGGCGGCGGCCGGCTCGACTTCCGGCACAGTGACATCGCCGACTGGATGCCCGAGGAGACGTACGACCTGATCGTTTCCAACGCCGCCCTGCAGTGGGTTCCCAGCCACCCCGGGTCCTTCGCGGCCTGGCTCCACGGGCTGCGGCCCGGCGGCACCTTCGCCTTCCAGATCCCCGGCAACTTCGGCGCCCCCAGCCACCGGCTGCTGGCCGAGCTCTGCGACACCCCGCGCTGGCACTCCCGGCTCGCCGGCCACGGCGCCCGCTACGTCCACCTCCTCGAACCCGCCGAGTACCTCGCCCGATTCACCGAGCTCGGGTGCGCCGTCGACGTGTGGGAGACCACCTACCACCAGCTGCTCCAGGGCCCCGACCCGGTGCTCGACTGGGTCAAGGGCACTGCCCTGCGGCCGGTCCTGACCGCCCTCGGCGACGACCGGGAGGCCGTCGAGAGCTTCCTCGCCGAGTACCGCGAGGCGCTGCGCGAGGCCTACCCGCCCGGCCCGCGCGGCACCGTCTTCCCCTTCCGGCGCATCTTCGCCATCGCCCGCAAGGAGGACGGCCCGTGCTGACCGCCGTCGACCACGTGCAACTCGCCGCGCCCCCCGGCTCCGAGGACGCGCTGCGCGCCTACTACTCGGACGTCCTCGGCATGCGGGAGCTGTCCAAACCGCCCCTGCTCGCCGCCCGGGGCGGTTGCTGGTTCGTCCTTGGCGCCGTCCAGCTGCACCTCGGCGTGGACGAGGACTTCCGTCCCGCCCGCACGGCGCACCCCGGGCTCAGGGTGAACGGCATCCAGGAGTACGCGCGCAGACTCCAGGAGCGCGGGGCGCGGGTCGTGTGGGACGGCGACCTGCCGGGCCACCGGCGTTTCTACTCCGAGGACCCGGTCGGCAACCGGCTGGAGTTCCTGGAGCCGCACGGCCCGGACGTCGGCGGTGCGGACGTCGGGCGTCCGGACGGGAGCGGCCCGGACGGGGGCGACCCCGGCGGGGACCGTCCGTAAGGAGCGCGACGCGACGGCGCCCCGTCACCGGATCTCCGGTGACGGGGCGCCGTCGGGCGGTCCGCCGTGCGGACCGTGGCCGCCGAGGCCGGGCGCCGGCCGCTCAGCTCTTGCGGTGTCCCACCAGTCGGGGCCTGGCCTCCAGGTTCTCCAAGCCGTGCCAGCACAGGTTCACCAGGTGCGCGGCGACCTCGGCCTTCTTCGGCTGCCGGGTCTCCAACCACCACTGGCCGGTCAGCGCCACCATCCCGACCAGCGCCTGCGCGTACAGCGGCGCCAGCTTCGGATCGAACCCGCGGGCCTTGAACTCCAGCCCCAGGATGTCCTCGACCTGCGTGGCGATGTCGCTGATCAGCGACGCGAAGGTGCCCGTCGACTGGGCCACGGGGGAGTCCCGGACCAGGATCCGGAAGCCGTCCGTATAGCTCTCGATGTAGTCGAGCAGGGCGAACGCGGCCTGTTCCAGGAGCTCCCGCGGGTGCCCCGCCGTCAGGGCGCCCGTCACCCCGTCCAACAGCTGGCGCATCTCGCGGTCGACCACCACCGCGTACAGGCCCTCCTTGCCGCCGAAGTGCTCGTACACCACCGGCTTGGACACCCCGGCCTTGGCCGCGATCTCCTCCACGGACGTGCCCTCGAAGCCCTTCTCGGCGAACAGGGCGCGGCCGATGTCCAGCAGTTGCTGACGCCTCTCGGCGCCCGTCATCCGGACCCGACGGCCTCGCCGGGGCTTGTCGCTGCTGGAACTGCTGCCGTCGATCGCCACGTCCCCCATCATGCCGGGTTCGTCATCTTTTCCTGGCGCCGGGCAGCGATCCGGTCGGCCGACGGCCACCGCACGTCCGACGCCCATCCCAGCTGCTCGAACCAGCGGATCAGCCGCGCGCTCGAATCGACCTGCCCGCGCAGCACGCCGTGCCGCGCCGACGTCGGGTCGGCGTGGTGCAGGTTGTGCCAGGACTCACCGCACGACAGCACCGCCAGCCACCACACGTTGCCGCTGCGGTCCCGGGACTTGAACGGCCGCTTGCCCACCGCGTGACAGATCGAGTTGATCGACCAGGTCACGTGGTGCAGCAGCGCCACGCGCACCAGGGAGCCCCAGAAGAACGCGGTGAACGCACCCCACCAGGACATCGTCACCAGACCGCCCACCAGCGGCGGGACGGCCAACGAGAACATCGTCCAGTACACGAAGTCGCGCGAGATCCGCCGGATCGCCGGGTCCTTGATCAGGTCCGGGGCGTACTTTTGCTGGTCGGTCTGCTCCTCGTCGAAGAGCCACCCGATGTGCGCCCACCACAGGCCCTTCATCAGGGCCGGCAGCGTCTCGCCGAACCGCCACGGCGAGTGCGGGTCGCCCTCGTGGTCCGAGTACTTGTGGTGCTTGCGGTGGTCGGCGACCCAACGCACCAGCGGACCCTCCACCGCCATCGAACCCATGATCGCCAGGGCGATCCGCAGCGGCCGCTTCGCCTTGAAGGAACCGTGCGTGAAGTACCGGTGGAAGCCGATGGTGATGCCGTGGCAGGCCAGGAAGTACATGAACACCATCAGGCCCACGTCCAGCCAGCTCACCCCCCAGCCCCAGGCCAGCGGGATCGCCGCCAGCAGCCCGATGAAGGGGACGGTGATGAACAGCAGCAGAGCGATCTGCTCGATGGACCGCTTGTTCTCGCCGCCGAGCGTGGCGGACGGCGCGGACGCGGAATCGCCACCGCGCACGGAGGACGACGTCGCGTCCTCGGTCAGATCCGGACTGGTGGTCATGGGGGTTCCCCCGGGGGGTGAGGAGTCGGCAGGCGCCGGGCGCAGACCTACGGGTCCGTAACCTACGGCGTCGTAAGTATGGCAAAAGTCCCGCATCCGGCAAGAGGAGCACGCCCGCGACCTCACCGACCCGCACGCCGCCCCGCCGCGCCCGTCCACTGGACGGTCACCCTGGCGGCGCACCGGCACGGGCCACCTATCCTGGTGTCGTCGGACAGCGCGGTCCGCACGGGCAGCCCGAGCTGCGCATCAGGACGCGGCACCGCCGCGCGCACCCGGGAGCCCCCCGCCCAGTAGCGCTCGAACACTGCAAGGAGCCGCACCTGTGAGCAGTGCTGACCAGGCCCCCGTCACCTCCGTCTCCGCCACCGCCGCGGACACGGCCAACGCAGAGCTGCGTGCGGACATCCGCCGCCTCGGTGACCTCCTCGGGGAGACCCTCGTACGCCAGGAGGGCCAACACCTCCTCGACCTCGTCGAACGCGTCCGCGCGCTGACGCGCACCGACGGCGAAGCCGCGGCCACCCTCCTCGGCGACACCGACCTGGAGACCGCCGCCAAGCTGGTGCGCGCCTTCTCCACCTACTTCCACCTCGCCAACGTCACCGAGCAGGTGCACCGCGGCAAGGAGCTGCGCGCCCACCGCGCCGCCGAGGGCGGGCTCCTCGCCCGCACCGCCGACATGCTCAAGGACGCCGACCCCGAGCACCTGCGGCAGACGGTCAAGAACCTCAACGTGCGTCCCGTCTTCACCGCGCACCCCACCGAGGCGGCCCGCCGCAGCGTCCTGAACAAGCTGCGCCGCATCGCCGCCCTCCTGGAGGAGCCGGTCTCCGGCGCCGGTGAGCGCCGCCGGCACGACCTGCGCCTCGCCGAGAACATCGACCTCGTGTGGCAGACCGACGAGCTGCGCGTGGTCCGCCCCGAGCCCGCCGACGAGGCCCGCAACGCCATCTACTACCTCGACGAGCTGCACGCCGGCGCCGTCGGCGACGTCCTGGAGGACCTCGCCGCCGAGCTCCAGCGCGTCGGCGTCGAGATCCCCCCGGGCACCCGCCCGCTGACCTTCGGCACCTGGATCGGCGGCGACCGCGACGGCAACCCCAACGTCACGCCCGACGTCACCCGCGACGTACTGATCCTCCAGCACGAGCACGGCATCACCGACGCCCTCGAACTGATCGACTTCCTGCGCGGGCTGCTGTCCAACTCGATCCGCTACACCGGCGCCGCCGAGGAACTCCTCACCTCCCTCCAGGCCGACCTGGAACGCCTCCCCGAGATCAGCCCCCGCTACAAGCGGCTGAACGCCGAGGAGCCGTACCGGCTGAAGGCGACCTGCATCCGGCAGAAGCTCGTCAACACCCGCGACCGCCTCGCCAAGGGCACCCCGCACGAAGAGGGGCGCGACTACCTCGGCACCGCCGAGCTGCTCACCGACCTCACCCTCATCCAGACCTCGCTGCGCGAGCACCGCGGCGCCCTGTTCGCCGACGGCCGCATGGACCGCACCATCCGCACGCTGGCCGCCTTCGGCCTCCAGCTGGCGACCATGGACGTGCGCGAGCACGCGGACGCCCACCACCACGCCCTCGGCCAGCTCTTCGACCGGCTCGGCGAGGAGTCCTGGCGCTACGCCGACATGCCGCGCGACTACCGGCAGAAGCTCCTCGCCAAGGAACTGCGCTCCCGGCGGCCGCTGGCCCCCACCCCGGCCCCGCTCGACGCGGCCGGCCAGAAGACCCTCGGCGTCTTCGGCGCGATCAAGGACGCCTTCGAGAAGTTCGGCCCCGAGGTCATCGAGTCCTACATCATCTCGATGTGCCAGGGCGCCGACGACGTGTTCGCCGCCGCCGTCCTCGCCCGCGAGGCCGGCCTCCTCGACCTGCACGGCGGCTGGGCCAAGATCGGCATCGTCCCGCTCCTGGAGACCACCGACGAGCTGCGCGCCGCCGACGTCATCCTCGACGAGATGCTCGCCGACCCCTCCTACCGACGCCTCGTCTCGCTGCGCGGCGACGTCCAGGAGGTCATGCTCGGCTACTCCGACTCCTCCAAGTTCGGCGGCATCACCACCTCCCAGTGGGAGATCCACCGCGCCCAGCGCCGGCTCCGCGACGTCGCCCACCGCTACGGGGTGCGCCTGCGCCTCTTCCACGGCCGCGGCGGCACCGTCGGCCGCGGTGGCGGCCCCTCGCACGACGCGATCCTCGCCCAGCCCTGGGGCACCCTGGAGGGCGAGATCAAGGTCACCGAGCAGGGCGAGGTCATCTCCGACAAGTACCTCGTCCCCTCGCTGGCCCGCGAGAACCTGGAACTGACCGTCGCGGCCACCCTGCAGGCCTCCGCCCTGCACACCGCGCCCCGCCAGTCCGACGAGGCCCTCGCCCGCTGGGACGCGGCCATGGACATCGTGTCCGACGCCGCACACGGCGCCTACCGCGCGCTGGTCGAGGACCCGGACCTGCCGTCGTACTTCTTCGCGGCGACCCCCGTCGACCAGCTCGCCGACCTGCACCTGGGCTCCCGTCCCTCGCGCCGTCCCGACTCCGGCGCCGGCCTCGACGGGCTGCGCGCCATCCCGTGGGTCTTCGGCTGGACCCAGTCCCGCCAGATCGTCCCCGGCTGGTACGGCGTCGGCTCCGGCCTCAAGGCCCTGCGCGAGGCCGGCCAGGACGCGGCCCTCGGCGAGATGGGGGAGCGCTGGCACTTCTTCCGCAACTTCCTCTCCAACGTCGAGATGACGCTGGCCAAGACGGACCTGCGCATCGCCCGGCACTACGTCGACACGCTCGTCCCCGAGAACCTCAAGCACGTGTTCGCCCGCATCGAGGCCGAGCACGAGCTGACCGTCCGCGAGGTGCTGCGCATCACCGGCGGCGAGCGGCTCCTGGACTCCAACCCGGTCCTCCAGCAGACGTTCGCCGTCCGCGACGCCTACCTGGACCCGATCTCCTACCTCCAGGTCTCCCTGCTGGCCCGCCAGCGCGCGGCCGTCGCCCGCGGCGAGGAGGCGGACCCGCTGCTGGCCCGCGCCCTGCTGCTCACCGTCAACGGCGTCGCCGCCGGCCTGCGCAACACCGGCTGACCCGTACCCGCACGCGCGAAGGCCCCCGCCGCCGGATTCCTCCGTCGGCGGGGGCCTTCGCGTACGCCCTACGAGTTGTACGTCGACCGGGCCCGCTCCAGGCCCTCCTGGATCAGCGACTCCACGGCGTCCGCGGACCGGTCCACGAACCAGTCCAGCTCCTTGCGCTCCGTCGAGGAGAAGTCCTTCAGCACGAAGTCGGCGACCTGCATCCGACCCGGCGGCCGGCCGATGCCGCAACGGACCCGGTGGTAGTCCGGACCCATCGCCTTCGTCATCGACTTCAGGCCGTTGTGCCCGTTGTCCCCGCCGCCCAGTTTCAGGCGCAGCGTCGGGTAGTCGATGTCCAACTCGTCGTGGACGGCGACGACCCGCTCCAGCGGGACCTTGTAGAAATCGCGCAGGGCCGTCACCGGGCCGCCCGACAGGTTCATGAACGACATCGGCTTGGCCAGCACCACCCGGCGGTTCGCCGGTCCCGGCGGGCCGATGCGGCCCTCGACCACCTGGGCCCGCGCCTTGTGCGCCTTGAACCTGCCGCCGATCCGCTCGGCCAGCAGGTCGGCCACCATGAACCCGATGTTGTGGCGGTTGCCCGCGTACTCAGGCCCGGGATTGCCCAGGCCGACGACCAGCCAGGGCGCCGCGTCGTCCGACATCAAAAGCTCCTTCGCGTTGAGCCCGTACACGAGAACGACCGCCGTCCCGCTCCAGTGGAGCCGGACGGCGGTCGGTCAGCAACTGCTGAGGGGGTGGGGCGAGGCTCAGGCCTCGGTGCCCTCGGCGTCGGCGGCCGGCTCCTCGGCCTGCGGGGCCACGACCTGGAGGACGGCGATGTCGCCGTCGACGGCCAGGGTGGTGCCCTTCGGGAGGACCAGGTCCTTGGCGTGGATGGTGTCGCCGGCCTGGAGACCCGCGATGGAGACGGTGACCTCGGTCGGGATGTGCGTGGCCTCGGCCTCGACGGAGATGGTGTTCTGGAGGGTCTCCAGCATGTTGCCGCCGGCGGCCAGCTCGCCTTCGGTGACGATCGCGACGTCGACGGTGACCTTCTCGCCCTTCTTGACGATCAGGAAGTCGACGTGGGAGATCGAGCGCTTCAGCGGGTGCTTCTGCACGGCCTTGGGGATGACCAGCTCGGTGCCGGCGTCGCCCAGGTCCAGGGAGAGCAGGACGTTCGGGGTGCGCAGCGCCAGCTGGAGGGCGTGGGCGTCGACGTTGACGTGCTTCGGCTCGGTGCCGTGACCGTAGATGACACCGGGGGTCAGGGCGTCGCGACGGGCCTGGCGGGCGGAGCCCTTGCCGAAGGAGTCACGGATCTTGGCGGAAAGCTTGACCTCGGACATGCTCACTCCTCGTGGGGTGACGGAAATGGACGACAGTCACCCGGCCGGAACGGCCTGCTACGAAGAGCGCGTCGATAACGGAGTGTCCGGACCCGAACCGGGTACGGCCTCCCTCGCCGAGCAACTCGTGGAGTGTACCCGGGCGGGGGAGGCCGCACCAAAAGGATCTAGCGGGAACGGTTACTGCTGTTCCTCGAACAGGCTCGTCACCGAACCGTCCTCGAAGACCTCGCGCACCGCGCGGGCGACCATCGGGGCGATCGACAGCACGGTGATCTTGTCGAGCTCCAGGTCGGACGGGTCCGGCAGGGTGTTCGTGAACACGAACTCGCTGACCTTGGAGTTCTTCAGGCGGTCGGCGGCCGGGCCCGACAGGATGCCGTGCGTGGCCGTCACGATGACGTCCTCGGCGCCGTGCGCGAACAGCGCGTCGGCGGCGGCGCAGATGGTGCCACCGGTGTCGATCATGTCGTCGACCAGGACGCAGACGCGGCCGCGGACCTCACCGACGACCTCGTGGACGGTCACCTGGTTGGCGACGTCCTTGTCGCGGCGCTTGTGCACGATGGCCAGCGGCGCGTCCAGACGGTCGCACCAGCGGTCGGCGACGCGCACGCGGCCGGCGTCCGGGGAGACGATCGTCAGCTTGGTGCGGTCCACCTTGGCGCCCACGTAGTCCGCGAGGACCGACAGGGCCGACAGGTGGTCGACCGGGCCGTCGAAGAAGCCCTGGATCTGGTCGGTGTGCAGGTCGACCGTGAGGATGCGGTCCGCACCCGCGGTCTTCAGCAGGTCCGCGACCAGACGGGCCGAGATCGGCTCGCGGCCCTTGTGCTTCTTGTCCTGACGGGCGTAGCCGTAGGACGGGACGATCACGGTGATGGAGCGTGCCGACGCGCGCTTCAGCGCGTCGATCATGATCAGCTGCTCCATGATCCACTTGTTGATCGGAGCCGTGTGGCTCTGGATCAGGAAGCAGTCCGCGCCGCGGGCCGACTCCTGGAAGCGGACGTAGATCTCACCGTTCGCGAAGTCGAAAGCCTTGGTCGGCACGAGGCCGACTCCCAGCTGGTGTGCGACCTCCTCGGCCAGCTCGGGGTGGGCGCGGCCGGAGAAGAGCATCAGCTTCTTCTCGCCGGTCGTCTTGATCCCGGTCACAGCACAGTCTCCTCAGACGTCTGAAAGCTGCTCGCTCCCGCGTGCGTCCGTCCCGCACACGGTCAGCCAGCCGAATTGCGTGCACCTATCACGGTACGCCGTCACGGGCGCACCTGTTTCCGGCCAGTTCACCTCACGGGCGGCCGGAGTCCTTGTCCGCCGTCGACTGCGCGGCCGTCGCCGCCGCGCTGCCGGGACGCTTGCGGGCCACCCAACCCTCGATATTCCGCTGCTGGCCGCGGGCCACGGCCAGGGCGCCGGGCGGCACGTCCTTGGTGATCACCGAGCCGGCCGCCGTGTAGGCACCGTCCCCGATGGTGATGGGAGCCACAAACATGTTGTCGGATCCCGTCTTGCAGTGTGAGCCGACGGTCGTGTGGTGCTTGTGTTCGCCGTCGTAGTTCACGAACACGCTGGCCGCGCCGATGTTCGTGTAGTCGCCGATCGTCGCGTCGCCCACGTACGACAGGTGCGGCACCTTGGTGCCCTCGCCGATCGTCGCGTTCTTCATCTCGACGTACGTACCGGCCTTGGCCTTGAGACCGAGGTTCGTGCCCGGCCGCAGGTACGCGAACGGGCCGACGGTCGCCGACTCCCCGATGACGGCCGTGTCCGCCACCGTGTTGTCCACGCGTGCGTGCGGCCCCACCCGGGTGTCCTTCAGGCGGGTGTTCGGGCCGACCTCGGCCCCCTCGGCGACGTGCGTGTTCCCGAGCAGCTGGGTGCCCGGGTGGATCAGGGCGTCCTGCCCGAAGGTGACCGTCACGTCCACGAAGGTGCTCGCCGGGTCCACGACCGTCACGCCCGCGAGCATCGCCCGCTCCAACAGGCGCGCGTTCAGCAGCGCCCGCGCCTCGGCCAGCTGGACCCGGTTGTTGATGCCGAGGATCTGCCGGTGGTCCGCGCCGACGGCCGCGCCGACGCGGTGGCCCGCCTCGCGCAGGATGCCGAGGACGTCCGTGAGGTACTCCTCGCCCTGGCTGTTGTCCGTACGGACCTTGCCGAGGGCGTCGGACAACAGGGACCCGTCGAAGGCGAACACCCCGGAGTTGATCTCGCGGATCGCGCGCTGCGCGTCCGTGGCGTCCTTGTGCTCGACGATCGCGGTCACGGCGCCGCTGGCCGCGTCGCGGACGATGCGCCCGTAGCCGGTGGAGTCCGGGACCTCGGCGGTGAGCACGGTGACGGCGTTGCCGTCCGCCTCGTGCGTGGCGACCAGGGCGCCGAGGGTCTTGCCGGTCAACAGCGGGGTATCGCCGCAGACCACGACCACGGTGCCGGCGACCGGTCCGCCGAGCTCTTCGAGCGCCATCCGGACGGCGTGCCCGGTGCCGTTCTGCTCGTACTGGACGGCGGTGCGCACGTCGGCGTCGATCGCGGCGAGGTGCGCGGTGACCTGCTCACGGGCGTGCCCCACGACGACCACGAGGTGCGTGGGGTCCAGTTCGCGGGACGCGGCGACCACGTGACCGACGAGCGAGCGCCCGCTGATCTCGTGCAGAACCTTGGGAGTGGCCGACTTCATGCGGGTGCCTTCACCCGCTGCGAGTACGACGACGGCTGCCGGGCGGGTTGCGCTCACGGGTGTGCCCTTCGGCTTCGGGTGGTGGACGCACGAAGGATACCGGTGGGCAGGGTGGCGGAAACGAAGCCGGGTCCCGACCGTGGAGGTCAGGACCCGAATGTGCGAAGCTCCCCCGCCAGGACTCGAACCCGGACATAAGGCACCAAAAGCCTCAGTGCTGCCAATTACACCACAGGGGATGGCAATCTAGTCTAAAGCGGACACTCGGCTGTGCCGTCTCAACTGGACGCCCCTACTATGCCGTACCACCAGCCCTCGATGCGACGGTAAAGTTCCGTGCCCTGTAGGACGCGTACGGACAGGCAGCCGTGGTAACCCTCGCCGGTGTTCTTCCGGTTGGTGCGCGGGTTGTGCTGTTTCAGGGACGTCTTGCCGAACTGTCTACGGTCCATGCCGACCACGTCCACCCAATACCGCTCTGCCGCCTCGACGTCGGCGGACTCGTGGATCTGGAGGAAGAACCGGAGCCGCCCCGTGTCCACCTTGAGAAGGCGAAGCCAGGCGAGGAAGGTGCGGATCATCGCCGGGTCGCTGTTGGTGAAGTTGATGTAGGGCTGCGGTCGGGCCTTGGCCCCTTCCGCCCAATACAGGGCGACGCCGACGAGGAACAGTTCCCGCTCGCTGAGCGTTCCGATCTCTTCCTGTGCCCGTCGCCGAGTCTCCGCCTGCTCTTCGGCGCGGCGCTCCGCAGCCTGCCGACGCCCTTGCTGCGCCCTCACCATGTCCGTGCCGACGGGTCGCGTGCGACGTTCCGGTTTCGGGAGGTCGCGGACCCAGAGGGAGATCGAGCTCTTCGAGCAGCCCAGTTCGAGTTGGATCTCGTCGTAGGTCAGGCCCTGGAGGCGGAGTTCGCGGGCCCGCGCGCGGAGGTCGTCCTTCGCGTTGGGGCGTTCTGTCCATTCGGGGGCCGGTTCGCCGTCCAGGAGGCGGTTGAGGAGGTCGTTGTTGTGTACGGCCAGGCGGTCGCGGATCTGACGGCGGCTGAGGCCTTCGCGGCGGAGGGCGACGGCCTGTTCGCGCAGGCCTTCGAAGGTCGCGGCCCCGGTGCGGAGGCCGCCGGTGCCGTCGCCGGGGCGACGTCGGATTTCGGTCATGTCGCCAATGTCGTCCGGAATATGGGATTCAGGTACCGAATGACGGTCAATTCCATCGTGCGTGCGATTACCGGGGGTTTATGGGAAATTCGCCGGCGGGTGTGCTGAGGCCCCTGCGTACGCTGGTCGGCATGACCGGTACGGGGGAAGAGCGGGGCGGGGTCGGGCGGGACGGGCCCTGGTGGTGGGAGCGGCGGCGGGGGGCCGTCCTGGACGTGGGGTTGGGGGTGGTGTCCGCCGTCGAGTGCGCCCTGGAAGGGGTGCCGACCGCTCGCGAGGCGGGCGTACCCGTGGTCGTCGGGGTGCTGTTCGGGCTCGTGGTGGGGTCCACGCTGGTGCTGCGCCGCCGCTGGCCCATCGCGGTGGCCCTCGTCGGCATCGCCGTGACCCCGGCGATGATGGGCTTCCTGCTGGGGGTGGTCGGGCTCTACACGCTGGCCGCCTCCGAGGTGCCCCGACGGATCGTGGGGACGCTGGGCCCGATGGCGCTCGCCGGGACGTTCGTCGTGACGTACGTGCGCACCCGGGGCGACATCGAGGCGGACGGCACGCTCGTGTTCGTGCTGTCCGCGTTCATGGCGGTGGCGCTGACCGTGCCGCCCGTGCTCCTCGGGCTGTACGTGGGGGCCCGGCGCCGGTTGATGGAGAGCCTCCACGAGCGCGCGGATTCGCTCGAGCGGGAGCTGTCGCTGTTGGCGGACCGGGCGGAGGAGCGGGCCGAATGGGCCCGTACGGAGGAACGGACCCGGATCGCGCGCGAGATGCACGACGTCGTGGCGCACCGGGTGTCGCTGATGGTGGTGCACGCGGCGGCGCTCCAGGCCGTCGCGCTGAAGGACCCGGAGAAGGCGGTGCGCAACGCCGCGCTGGTCGGGGACATGGGCCGGCAGGCCCTTACGGAGCTTCGGGAGATGCTCGGGGTGCTGCGGACCGGCGCGGCGAAGCCGGTGGCGCCGGCCCCGGTGGCGTGCCCGCCGGTGGGGGGCTTCGAGGAGGGGCCCTCCTTGGAGGAGCTGGAGGCGCTGATCGGGCAGTCCCGGGCGGCCGGGATGGTCGTCGAGCTGCTGGTGCAGGGGGAGGGGCGGGAGGACCCGTACCCGGCGGAGGTGGAGCAGACGGCGTACCGGGTGGTGCAGGAGGCGCTGACCAACTGCCACAAGCACGCGCCGGGGGCGCGGGTCGTCGTACGGCTGGCCCACCGCGACGGGGAGGTGGCCATGCAGGTGGAGAACGGTCCCTGCGCGGCCGACGTGACCCGGCCCGGGCTGCCCAGCGGGGGCAACGGGCTGGTCGGGATGCGGGAGCGGGTCGTCGGCCTCGGCGGGGTCTTCGTGTCGGGGCCGACGGACGCGGGCGGCTTCCGGGTCTCGGCGGTGCTGCCGCGCGAGCGGGCGGCGTAGGACGGCGCACGGCGGCGCGGGCCGCCGCCGTGCGACGGCGTGCGGGCGGGGGGGTCCGGGGGTGCCGGGGTCCCCGCCCGCGTGCGTTGTGGGCGGGGGCGGCGCGGCCTCAGGGTTCCGTGCTGAGGCGGGTCGGTTGCAGGCCGGTCAGGAGCAGGGTCAGGGCCTCGTCGAGGCCGCCGCCCAGGTACCAGTCGCCGGTGTGGTCGATGCCGTAGACGCGACCCTCGCGGTCGATCGCCAGGTGGGCCGAGCCGTCGTAGTCCACGCCGAGCGGGCAGAGCTGGGTGGACAGGGCGCGGCCGAGGTCGGCGAAGGTGCGGGCCAGGTGCAGGCCCGTGAGCGGGTCGAGGCGGATCGGGGTCGGGGCTATCTGGCGGCCCGGTCCGGGTGCGGACACGACGAGCCCGCCGAACTCGGCCCAGGCTTCGACGGCCGCCGGGAAGACGGTGTGGCGGTGTCCGGCCGGGGTGGTGTGGTCGCGCAGCGCGTCCGCCCAGTACTCGGCCTGCTTGATGTCCCAGCGGCCGGGCTCCCAGCCGGCGGTGCGCAGCGCGGAGTCCACGACGCCCGGGAAGCGGGTGGCCGAGGAGCGGTCGTAGGAGGCGGAGGAGGCCGCGGAGGCCGAGGCGGTGGTCATGGTGGCTACTCGGGGTGGGTGAGGTCGACGGGGCGTACGCCGAAGTGGTTGAGGAGCGCGTCGCAGGAGCGGCAGGGCGGTGCGTAGCTGCCGTGGAGCGGGTCGCCGTCCTCACGGATGCGGCGGGCGGTGATCCGAGAGTGCTTGAGGGAGCGGCGGGCCTCACCGGCGGTCAGCGGCTTGCGGGACGCGCGCCGGCTGCGGGCACCTTCCACGGCGGCGAGGTGGCGGGAGAGCAGGATCGCCTCCGGACAGCGGCCGGTGAAGCGTTCGCGCTGGCCGCTGGTGAGGGTGTCGAGGAAGTCCTGGACGAGCGGGTGCAGTACGGGTGGCTGGTCGGCCTTGCCCGCGGTGCCGGTGAGCGTCTCGCCGCGTACGGAGAGCGCGGCGGCGACGGTCGGCAGGATCCCGTCGCGGCGGAAGCGCAGGACGGGCGCGGAGGCGCCGGCTGCGCTGCTCCAGCGCAGCCGGGGATCACCGCCGGCGCCGGTGTCCGTGGGTTCCGCCCGGTCGGTGCGGGTTGCCGTGTTTCCTGGTGTCGCGGTCTGCATGGTCGCGCCTTCCCTCCCGTGGCGGCGGTGGTGGCCGCTGTCGCGCACGCCCCCGTGCTGCGGGGACAGCCTGTCAAATGTCACCTGCAGTGTGGAAGCGGGGTCGAATATTCGTATCAATTCGGATGTTCCTGCCTGGTGCGCGTGCGCACTGGGTAGGGACGGGTGTCGCTCTTGCCCGAACGCTTAGGCTGTGGCGAACCAGCCAGATCCAGCAGGGGGCTACCGCCATGACGACAGGTCGGCTCGGGCAGCAGGCCGCGCCACCCAACGCCGCTTACTCGGGGCAGGTCGTGCACTTCCCGGACCCGGTCCGGGCCGCCCGCCATCCCCACGGAGTGCGGATGGACGGGGACGGTCATCCCGATTTCTCGCGCTACGCGCGGGCCGCGGTGGAGATCGCCGAGCCGCCCGAGGGCTTCGGCGTCGACGAGCTGCGCCTGACGGACTGCGTCTCCGCGAACGCGGCGATGCGGGTGGCGGGCCACGAACTGTGGGACACCGTCGGACCCGTGGCGACCCCGCACGGCTGGACCTGGCACCACGTCGCCGGGACCCGCCGGATGGAGCTGGTCCCCGTCGAGGTCAAGGCGCTGCTGCGGCACCACGCCGGCCTCGCGACGGCCCCGGTCGACCACGACAAGCGCGGTACCCGCCCGCTCCAGGAAGTGCGCCCGGCGCACCTGGAGCTGCCCAAGACGCTGGTGTCGGTGTCCGAGCAGCAGGTGCAGGGCGTCGAGGAGGACCTCGGCTACCGGCTGCCCGAGGCGTACCGGTCCTTCCTGAAGGCGGCGGGCGGTTGCGCCCCCGTGGGCGCCGGCCTGTTCGTGGAGCTGGGCCTGCTGGTCGACCAGCCGTTCTTCACGGTGCGCGAGGAGGCGGCGGTCAACGACCTCGTCTACGTCAACAAGTGCCTGCGCGACCACCTGACGAAGGACTACCTGAGCGTGGCCTTCGTACAGGGCGGGTTGATCGCGGTGAAGGTGAAGGGCCAGGGGATCGGTTCCGTCTGGTTCTCCCCGTTCGACGACGCGCGCGACCGGGACGGCTGGTCGGTGCAGGAACGGGTGGATCAGCTGCTGCTGCCGTGCGGTGCCGATTTCGATGCCTTCCTGGAGCGCCTGGCGGGAAACCCGCCGGAGCTGGAGACGGTGGCCGGTCTGATGGTGGACGGCGGATTCGCACGTTCGGTTCCGGTGTCCGCGCCGGGCATGGGAGGTTGATCGGGCTGTGGTGACGTTCGCGCAGGCGCAGGAGCGCGCCGAGGAATGGATCAACGGGGACGTTCCCGCGTACCAGCACCGGGAGGTGCGCGTACGGGAGTTCGGACTCGGGTTCGTCGTGTGGGCCGAGGACCGGCCTACCGGTCCGGTGTCCGGCGGCGGCCGGCAGCGGCTGGTGATCGCGCGGGACAGCGGCGAGGTGACGCTGTGGCCGGGGCTGCCGGTCGGCGAGGTCATCCGGCGCTACGAGGAGGAGTACGGAGCCGGGGCCGCCGCAGCCCCGGCCGAACCCTCGGTGCCGCAGCCGCGGATCGACTCCGAGATGACCTCGTTCATGCTGAGTCCGCCGGAGTGGCTCCAGGAGGCGGCGGACCGGGCGGGGATTCCGCGGGATCCGTCGTCGTCCTCGTCGTCGTCTTCGCCCTCTGCGATGTCGTCGTCGTCTTCTTCCGCTCCGTTGCCGGCCTCCGCTGTTTCGATGGATCCGGCTCCGGTTCCGGTTCCCGTCGCGGAGGCCGCTCCGGCCCCGGGCGGGGTCGGGGAGCCGGTGCCGCTGCGGCGCGGGGGCGAGGTTCCGTACGAGCCGACCGCGAACGACGGGGTGCCGGCCGGGTCCACGCCGTGGGCCGGGACCGATGTGAACTCCGGTGCGGACGAGGCCTCCGTACCCCTGCCCGCGACGGTGTTCGCGCCGCCGCTGTCCGGATCGGACCAGGAGGAAGGGCCCTCGTCCTCCGGTGTGGCACCGGAGGCGAAGACCACGCTGATGGCCGGTGGCAGCCAACTGCCGCGGACGGCCGTGGTCCCCGCGGTGGGGCTGCGCCCGGAGGCGGCGGACATCGCCGACGCGCCGACCAGCAAGGCGCAGGTGTCCCGGCCGGGTGCTCCTGCGGGTGGCTCCGCGGGTGGCTCCGCCGGTGGTGCGGGTGCGGCCGGTGGGCCCCCGCAGCCGCCCGGTCCGCCCAGCGCCCCCGGTGTGCCCGGTGGCTCGGTCGGGCGCGGGCTCGACCATGCCGCGACGATGTTGGCGGGTCCGGCCGTGGGCCGTCCGCCGCAGCCGCCCGGTCCGCCCGGTGCTCCCGGTGGCGGGCAGCAGCCCGCGCCTCCCGGTCCTCCCGGTCCTCCCGGTGTGCCTGGTGGCTCGGTCGGGCGCGGGCTCGACCATGCCGCGACGATGTTGGCGGGTCCGGCTGTGGGCCGTCCGCCGCAGCCGCCCGGTCCGCCCGGTGCTCCCGGTGGCGGGCAGCAGCCGACGCCGCCCGGTCCTCCCGGTCCGCCCGGGGGCGGCGCCCCTCACGCGGCGACGATGCTGGCCGGTCCCGGGGTGCCGCAGCCGCCCGGTCCGCCGGGTGCTCCGGGTGCGCCCGGTGGCGGGCTCGACCACGCCGCGACGATGCTGGCCGGTCCCGGGGTGCCGCAGCCGCCCGGTCCGCCCGGGCCGCCGCCCGGTGTCGCGGGCCGGCCGCCGGCGCCGACCGGGGTGCCCACCGTCGGGCCCGGGTACCAGGCCGTACTGCGCTACCGCGCACCCGACGGCTCCGAGCAGCAGCTCATCCGTCGCTCGGCGCCCGGCACCCCGCACCCCGAGTGGCAGATCCTGTACGAGCTCCGCGCGATGAACGTGCCGCCGCAGCAGGTGCTGGAACTCCACACGGAGCTGGCCTCCTGCGAGCTGCCGGGCGGCTACTGCGCCCGGATGATCCGGGAGACCTGGCCGCAGGTGCGGATCACCAGCGTGGCCCCGTACGGAACGGACCACGCGGGCCGTCAGCAGGGCGTGCAGCACCTGCTCACCCATCAGGGTGAGCTGCACCAGGTCGCGGACGGTCCGGCGCGCCCCGCGCCGGTACGGGCGCCGCTGCCGCAGGTGCCGCTCCAGCCGGCCGTCCCGATGGAGGTCATCGGGCAGGAACTGGCGGGCGCGTTCGGGCCGCAGGGCGTGTTCCGCTTCGACCAGCGGGCGGTGTCCCGGCAGGGCGTGCCGGACATCGTGGCGCAGACCCTGATGTGGGCCGGTCTGCCCGTCGATTTCGGGCCGTTCTTCTGGGCGCAGGCCGTCCCCGGGCAGCCGGTGCCGACGCTGGCCGAGCTGGCGGCGCAGCGGCAGGTGCAGCCGGCGTCGGACGCGGGCTCGTACCTCGTCGTCGGCAGCGACTTCGGCAAGGCGCTCTGCGTGCAGTACGGGACCGCGCACATAGTGGCGGTCCCGGTGGAGGCCGGTCCGGGCGGGGCGCCCGTGCCGCCGCAGTTCGTGAACTCCAGCCTGCCGCAGTTCGCCCGGTCGTTGGCCATGCTCGGTCACATGTGGCGCCTGCGTCAGCATCTGACGCCGGAGCAGGCGGGCCGCTGGACCGTCGATTTCCAGGGGAATCTCGCGGGACTCGACAGCGCGGCGTTGGCTTCGCCGGAGAACTGGTGGTCGGTGCTGCTGGAGCAGATGTGGGACGGGTTGCTCTGAGCGGATGATCGGATCAGTGGCCGGGCCGGGACCCTCGAACGGGGTACCGGCCCGGCCATTCCGGCTTCTGCGAGCAAATGACGCATCCTTGACGGGAATCCCCGCGAGAGAGGCGCTTCCAGGATGAGTGCACCCATGTCACCTCACGGACCTCAGGGTTTGGCGACCGTACGCGGCCGCGGGTACCGGATCGAAGACGTCGACCGGTACCTCGCGCGGCTGTCCGGCAGCCGTGACGAGGCCTGGGAACGGGTGGCGCGGCTGACCGTCCTCGAAAAGCAGATGGAGGCCGAGGCGGAGCGGCTGCGCGAGGCCGTGACCGCGCTGGCCCCCCAGACGTACGACGAGTTGAGCGAGCGCGCCCGGCGGATCCTGCTGCTCGCGCAGGAGGAGGCGGACGTCCTGCGCCGGGACGCCCGTACCGACGCTGGCGAGGCGCTGGGCGCGGCGGAGGCGCACGCCGACCGGGTGGCGGAGCTGGCGCGCCACGACGGGGAGGCGGTGCGCGAGCAGACCGAGGTCCGGGCGCGGCAGGGATTGCTGCGGGCCCAGCGGGAGGCCGACGAGGCGCGGGCCGAGGCGCGGGACGACGCGGCGGCGTGGCGGGCCGAGGCCCAGGCCGGGCTGGTGGAGATGCGGCGGCGGTCGGAGGCGTTGCTCGCGGAGCGCGAGCAGGAGCAGGCGGAACGCCGGGACGCGGCGGAGCGGGAGCTGGCCGGGCGGCTGGCGGAGCTGGAGGCGCGGGGCGCGGAGCAGGAGCGGTACGCGCAGGCGCGGCTCGACGAGGCGCGGCGGGGGTTCGCGGAGGCGGAGGAGTCCGCGCGGCACGGGCAGGAGGACGCGGAGGCGCGGGCGGCGGAGTTGCTGGCGGAGGCGCGGGTGCGGGAGGAACGGGTCGGGCGGGAGACGGACCGGATCCTGCGGGAGCACGGGGAGGCGCAGGAGGAGATGCGGGCGCACATGAACCACGTCCGCTCCAGCTTGGCGGCGCTTACGGGGCGGGCGCCGGCGGAGGGGTGACCTTGCCCTGGCCGGGCGTTGGGTTTGGGGGTGGGGGCGGGGGCGTTGGCGTTGGCGGGGGTGCGGCGGGGGCTGCGGGTGGGTCGGGGACGGGGACGGGGTGGGGTGTCGTCCGGGACGGGCATGATTTATGGCGCCCTGTCCGGGGCTGCGTGGGTGAGGGGTGTTGTGCGCCAACAAATCACGTTTTAGTCCCTGACGACACCCCACCCCGTCCCCGTCCCCGACCCGCCTTCGTTTGGGGGTGGGGGGTGTGTGGGTGTGGGCGTGGGCGCGGGGGTGGGGGTCAGGGGGTGAGGGTGGTGAGGAAGGTGCTGATCAGGGGGGTTATTTGCTCGAGGTGGGTTTCCAGGGCGAAGTGGCCGGCTCCTTCGAAGAGGTGGAGGGCGGCTTCGGGGGTGTCCTGGAGGTAGGCCTTGGCGCCGGCCGGGGTGAAGAAGGGGTCGCCCGTGCCCCAGAGGATCAGCAGGGGCGGGCGGGTGGTGCGGAGCCAGGACTGCCAGGCCGGGTAGTGCGCGAAGTTCGACGCGTAGTCGAAGGCGAGGTCGGCCTGGGCGTCGGCGCGGCCCGGGAGGCCGAGGTAGTGGAGGTCGAGCGTCCAGCTGTCGGGGGAGATCCGGGCGGGGTCGGCGACGCCCGTCTCGTACTGGAAGCGGGTGCCCTCCTCGGTGAACAGGCCCCGGACCCGGTCCTCGTCGCCGGGGACGTCGCGGCGCAGGCCGGCGAACGCGCGGGCCGCGTCCGAGAGGCCCTCCTCGTAGGCGTTGCCGTTCTGGACGATCAGGCCGGTCACGCGGTCCGGGTGGCGGGTGGCGAGCCGCAGGCCGACGGGGGCGCCGAAGTCGAAGGCGTAGAGGGCGTAGCGGTCCAGGCCCAGGGCCTCGGTGAAGCCCTCCACCACGTCCGCGAGGCGGTCGAAGGTGTACGTGAAGTCCTCGGGGGTCCGGGTCCGGCCGAAGCCCGGGTAGTCGGGGGCGATCAGCCGGTGCGGTGCGCCGTCGAGGGCGTCCATCAGGCGGGCGAACTGGTGGGAGGAGGTGGGGAAGCCGTGCAGGAGGAGCAGGACCGGGGCGTCGGCGGGGCCGCTCTCGCGGTAGGCGACGCTCACGCCGTTCACGTCCACGGTGCGGTGCATGACAGACATCTAACGCCTCCGGTTGTTGTGTTGGCATTAGCTTTGCTCAGGATTGCTAATGGGTCAAGGGGGTTGGGTATCATTAGGCGTATGACCGTCTTCCCGCTCACGGGCGAGCACCTCGCCCTGGACCTGTTGAACACCCGGCCCACCGTCGGGGATCTGATCGCCGATCCCGCGGGGCTCGCCGCCTGGTGGGCGGAGGAGGCGGGGCGGCTGGGGCCCGTGGGGGAGGTCGGGGACGCCGAGGTCGCGGCCGTGGTGGCGGTACGGGAGGCGGCCGGCCCGGCGCTGGCGGCCGTCCGGCGCGGTGAGCGGCCACCGGACGGGGCGCTGCGCGCGCTCAACGCCGCCCTGGCGGCGGCCCCGGCGCACCGGGAGGTGGCGTGGGTCGAGGGGGACGGGGTCCTGGCGCGCACGGTTCGGGACGCGGATCCGGCGCGGAGGCTCGCGGCCGAACTCGCCGAGGCGGTGGTGGAACTGCTGGCCGGGCCGCGGGTGGCGGAGGTCCGGGAGTGCGAGGCGCACGACTGCTCGTTGCTGTTCCTGCCGGCGCACCCGCGGCGGCGCTGGTGCGTGGCCTCGGCCTGCGGCAACCGGGCCCGGGTGGCCCGGCACTACGCCAGGAGGAAGGAGACCCCGTAGCGGGCTCCGTCGGCCGCTGAGCGGTACCGCTCGTGCGGCGTCGCTCCCGTCAGTCAGTCCTGGTCGTCCTTCAGGACCGGGAACTCGCGGGGGGCCAGCAGCAGGAGGACCAGGAGCGCGGCGACGGCGGCGGCCGTCGCGCCGAGGAAGATGTGGTCGACGGCGGCGGCGACCGCCGAGCGCAGGTGGGCGGCGGTGGCCGCGGGGAGGGAGTCCGGGGCGGCCAGCGCCTTCGAGACGTCGTCCAGCCGCTGCGGCAGGCCGGGTAGCGGGGAGTCCGCGAGCCGGGCGGCGATCGTCGCGTTGGCCACGGCGCCCAGCAGCGCGGCGCCCACGCTCTGACCGACGGTGCGGCAGAACAGTACCGAGGCCGTGGTGGTGCCCCGCTCCGCCCAGCCCACCGTGGACTGCACCCCGATCATCAGCGGCAGTTGGAAGAGGCCGAGGGCGAAGCCCAGCAGCAGCATGATCAGCGCGGGCTGCCAGGCCCGCGCGGGGTGCGGGAGCAGGGTGAACGCGAAGAGGATCACCGCGGCCGCCCCGATGCCGAGGACGGCGGTGTCGCGGAAGCCGATGCGCCGGTAGACGTGCTGGCAGAAGGCGGCCGAGATGGGCCAGCTCAGGGTCATCAGGGCCATCACGAACCCGGCGCCGACCGGGCCGAGGGCCAGTACGGTCTGCGCGTACGTCGGCATGAACACCAGCGGGGCCACCATCAGCACGCCCAGCGCGCCCAGGGCCAGGTTCACGGCGGCGATGGTGCGCCGGCGCCACACCCAGCCGGGCAGGATCGGCTCCGGCGCCCGGCGTTCCACCCGGACCACCACCGCGGCCAGCGCGCCGGCGGCCGCGAACAGGGCCAGCGAGGGCGCGGACAGCCAGGGCCAGGCGACGCCGCCCTGCACCAGCGCGAAGAGCAGCACCCCGCCGCAGGCGAAGACGCCGAGGGCGCCCGCCCAGTCGACCGGACCCCGGGGGCCGCGGGAACGTACGGGTTCGACGAGGTGCCGGGCGGTGAGCCACAGCGCGAGGCCGGCGAGCGGGACGTTGATGAGGAAGGTCCAGCGCCAGCCCGCGTACGCGGCGAGCAGCCCGCCGAGCGCGGGCCCCAGCAGCGAGGACGAGGCCCAGACCGTGGTCATCCGGGCCTGGATCCGCGGCCGTTCCTTCAGCGGGTACAGGTCGGCGGCCAGGGTCTGCACGGTGCTCTGGAGCGCGCCGCCGCCCAGCCCCTGGACGATCCGGAAGGCGATGAGCGCGGCCATGTTCCAGGCGGACGCGCACAGGACGGACCCGACGAGGAACAGGGCGGTGCCGAAGAGGAGGACGGGCTTGCGGCCGAAGGTGTCGCTCAGCTTCCCGTACACGGGGAGAGTGACGGTGACGGCGAGGAGGTAACCGGAGAAGAGCCAGGAGAAGACGGAGAACCCGCCGAGGTCGCCGACGATCTGGGGGACGGCGGTGGCGACGATCGTGGTGTCGAGGGCGACCAGGGCCATGCTCAGCATCAGCGAGATGACGACGCGGGTCGGGGGACGCCCGTCGCGGCGCCCGGCCGTACGTCCGGCCGCGGCGTCCTCGCGACGCTCCGCCCGGTCGGCGGAAACGTTTCCCCCGGGGAGGTCCGCCCCGTCCCGGCCGGGGTCCTCCCCCTGCTTCCGCTGCGCCGCCACCGTGCTGCCTCCCCCTCTGTGCCCCCGGCACCCGGACGCGGAGAACACCTTCTCACCAGGGGTGTGTCCGGCGGTATCCCTCACCCCGGACGGTCCGGGGGGCCCGGATCCCCTAGGGGTCGCTCCCCCCGACGGGCCAGGGATCGCTCGTTCCGCCGGATGAGGACGAACGTCCCGCGGCGTCCTTAACTGATGCATACGAGCGGGGACCGGCCTTCACGGGGAGGTGGGGTTAACCCCCCGGTGGATACGGCGATGGGCACCAGCGCGCCGGACACCCCCCGCACCACAGACTTCACGACGGCGACGCACGCACGCGCCGGCGCGCACCGGGCGCGCAGCGAACAGGGGAGAACACCGTGACAACCGCGATGACCGAAACCAGGCACGGGAGTACCGGAGGGCACGGCGCCGTCGCGGCCCGGGCACGCCAGGTCGTCAAGGCCTACGGATCCGGCGAGACCCGCGTCGTCGCCCTCGACACGGTCGACGTGGACATCCACGCGGGCCAGTTCACCGCGATCATGGGGCCCTCCGGCTCCGGCAAGTCCACGCTCATGCACTGCCTCGCCGGCCTCGACACCGTGACCAGCGGACAGATCTTCCTCGACGAGACCGAGATCACCGGCCTCAAGGACAAGAAGCTCACCCAGCTGCGCCGCGACCGGATCGGCTTCATCTTCCAGGCCTTCAACCTGCTGCCCACGCTCAACGCCCTGGAGAACATCACGCTCCCCATGGACATCGCGGGCCGCAAGCCGGACCCGCAGTGGCTGAACCGGGTCGTGGACACCGTCGGTCTCGCGGGCCGCCTCAAGCACCGCCCGACCGAACTCTCCGGCGGCCAGCAGCAGCGCGTGGCCGTGGCCCGCGCCCTCGCGGCCCGTCCGTCGATCATCTTCGGCGACGAGCCGACCGGAAACCTCGACTCCCGCGCCGGCGCCGAAGTCCTGGGCTTCCTGCGCCAGTCGGTGGACGAGCTTGGCCAGACCATCGTCATGGTCACCCACGACCCGGTCGCCGCCTCCTACGCGGACCGCGTCATCTTCCTCGCCGACGGCCGGATCGTCGACGAGATGTTCGGGCCCACCGCGGACCAGGTCCTGGACCGCATGAAGGACTTCGACGCGCGCGGGCGGACCTCGTGACCGTCATGAAGACCGCGCGGCGCAACTTCGTCGCGCACAAGGGCCGGATGGCGCTGTCCGCCATCGCCGTACTGCTGTCCGTCGCCTTCGTGTGCGGCACGCTGGTGTTCACCGACACGATGAACACCACCTTCGACAAGCTCTTCGCCGTCACCAACTCCAACGTCACGGTCTCCCCCAAGGAGGCCGCCGGCGGCGAGGAGGCCCCGGCCACCGGTAAGCCCCGCACCCTGGAGGCCTCGGTCGTCGACAAGGCGGGCCGGGCCGAGGGCGTCCGCTCCGCGCAGGGCGGCGTGCTGTCCATGGCCGTCACCGTGGTCAACGCCAAGAACGAGAACCTGGGTTCGACCACCGGCGCCCCGACCATCGCGGGCAACTGGAGCGACAACGAGCTCAAGTCCATGAAGATCACCTCCGGTCACGCCCCGCGCGGCCCCACCGAGATGATGATCGACAGCGACACCGCGAAGAAGCACCACCTCGCGCTCGGCGACGAACTGCGCACCATCGCCGTCACCGGCGACACCCGCGCCCGGCTCAGCGGCATCGCCGCCTTCACCGTCACCAACCCGGGCGCCACGATCGTCTACTTCGACACCGCCACCGCCCAGCGACAACTGCTGGGCGCCCCGGGCGCGTTCACGCACGTCAACATCACCTCCAAGGACGGGGTGAGTGACGAGCAGCTCAAGCGGAACGTCGCCGGGGTCCTCGGCGCGGACGCCTACCGGCTCCAGACCGCCAAGGAAGCCGCGGACGCCAACCGCAAGGACGTCGGCTCCTTCCTCGACGTCATGAAGTACGTGATGCTCGGCTTCGCCGGGATCGCCTTCCTCGTCGGCATCTTCCTGATCTTCAACACCTTCTCCATGCTGGTCGCCCAGCGCACCCGGGAGATCGGCCTGATGCGGGCCATCGGCGCCGACCGCGGGCAGATCAACCGGTCCGTCCTGGTCGAAGCCTTCCTGCTCGGCATCGTCGGCTCCCTGCTCGGTGTCGCCGCGGGCGTCGGCCTGGCCGTCGGCCTCATGAAGCTCATGGGCCAGATGGGCATGGAACTGTCCACCGACGACCTGACCATCGCCTGGACCACCCCGGTCCTCGGCATCCTGCTCGGCGTCGTCGTCACCGTCGTCGCCGCGTACGTACCCGGCCGGCGGGCCGGGAAGGTCTCCCCGATGGCCGCCCTGCGCGATGCCGGAACCCCCGGTGACCGCAAGGCCGGCGTCGTACGGGCGGTCCTCGGTCTCCTGCTGACCGGCATCGGCGGCGCGGGCCTGTTCCTCGCGACGGCCGCCGAGAAGGCCTCGGCCGGCTCGATGTGGCTCGGCCTCGGCGTGGTGTTCACGCTCATCGGCTTCATCGTGATCGGCCCGCTGCTCGCGGCCGGCGTGGTGCGGGTGCTGTCCGGAGCGGTCCTGCGGCCCTTCGGCTCCGTCGGCCGGCTCGCCGAACGCAACGCCCTGCGCAACCCGCGCCGCACCGGCGCCACCGCCGCCGCCCTGATGATCGGGCTGGCGCTGGTCGCCTGCCTCTCCGTCGTCGGCTCCTCGATGGTGGCCTCGGCCACCGACGAACTCGACAAGTCGGTCGGCGCGGACTACATCGTCGCCTCCGAGACCGGACAACCGGTCATGCCGCAGGCCGAGCAGGCCATGCGGGCCAATCCGCGCCTGGACCACGTCACCGCCTACCGGGAACTCCCGGCGAAGATCACCGCCCCGGACGGCAGCACCGAGGAGGTGGGCCTCGGCGCCACCGACCCCACCTACGCCCAGGACATCCGGCGCAAGATGGTGGCCGGCGAGCACGCGGCGGCGTACGGCAAGGACGCGATCGGCGTCGGATCGATCTACGCCGAGGCGCACCGCGTCAAGCTCGGTGACGAGCTGACGGTCGCCTTCGTCGGCGGCCGGACGGTCAAGCTCAAGGTCGCGGCCATCACCAGCGACGAGGGCAACCTCGACAAGGGCATGACGTACATCAGCACCGCGCTGGCCGAGGCCTCCGTCCCGGCCGACCGGATGCCGCGCCCGTTCATGCTGCTGGCCACCGCCAAGGACGGCCAGGCCACCACCGCGTACGCCGAGGTCAAGAAGGCCCTCGCGGAGTACCCGCAGTACACCGTGCGCAACCAGGCCGACTACAAGCAGGCGCTGAAGGACCAGGTCGGCCAGCTGCTGAACATGGTCTACGGGCTCCTCGGACTCGCCATCGTCGTCGCCGTCCTCGGCGTCGTGAACACGCTGGCCCTCTCGGTCGTCGAGCGGACCCGCGAGATCGGCCTGATGCGCGCCATCGGCCTCTCCCGCCGCCAGCTGCGCCGCATGATCCGCCTGGAGTCGGTGGTCATCGCCCTCTTCGGCGCCCTGCTGGGCCTCGGGCTGGGCATGGGCTGGGGCGCCGCCGCCCAGCAGCTGCTGGCGCTGGAGGGCCTGAAGGTCCTGGAGATCCCGTGGCCGACCATCCTCGGGGTGTTCGCCGCCTCGGCCCTGGTGGGCCTGTTCGCCGCACTGGTACCGGCCTTCCGGGCGGGGCGGATGAACGTACTGAACGCGATCGCCGGCGAGTAGCTCGCCGGGCGGTCGTACGGGGGGACACCGCCCCGGGCAGCCCGTGGGGGCGGCCCGGGGCGGCGTCGTGCGCGGCGCCGCCGGCGGGGTGCGCGACGCTCAGACGCGGCGCAGGACGACGAGGCCCCGGGCGGTGCCGACCAGGGTGAAGCGGGCCTCCGGGTGCAGCTGCCGGGCGTAGCCGATCGGGTCCTCGCCCGCCCAGCCGGAGGCGTTGTCGTAGGCGAGGTAGTCCGGCAGGACGCCCCCCGTGTCGCCGATCCAGAACACCCGGCAGCGCGAGGTCAGCCGGGTGATCGGCCCGATGTCGCTCTCCACGCTCGCGCCGTCCGGGATCCGGGCCAGGAGCCGCTCGACCGCCCCGACCCGCGCGGGCCGCTCGTACGTGACCGCCTCCCCGAGCCGCGACAGGGGCAGGGTCGTCGCGCTCAGCGCGAGCCCGGCCGCCAGCAGGCCGGCGGGCAGCTGGAGGCAGTACGCGCGCAGCCACGGCCGGGGGGAGCGCCGGGAGGTGTCGAGGGCGTCGACCAGGGCGAGGGCGACGACCGGCATCAGGACCGCGCTGTAGTGCCAGTCGGTGGACCAGTAGTGCTCGTCGCCGGACAGGAACCGCCAGCCCAGCGTCGGCGCGGCGACCAGCAGCAGCGGGGAGCGCAGCGCGAGCAGCCCGGTCGTGGGGACCAGGACCCAGGCGAGCGTGGACAGCTTGGTGCCGAGCCCGTCGAGGGGGCCGGGGCCCGCGCCGTCGAGCTTGTCCCAGTAGGCGTAGCCGTCGGTGGCGAAGGCGGGGATCACCACGGTGAACACCAGGGCGGCGGCCACCACCCCGACGACGGCCGCTGCGAGCGCGGCCCGCGCGGCCCACCGGTCGACGCGCCGGGCCCGCCAGGCGACCACCAGGGCCAGGGCCGCGAGGGTGACCCCGAGGTCCTCCTTGACCAGCAGCAGCGGCAGCCCCCAGCCCAGCGCACACCACCAGCGGCGGGCGAGCAGCGCCTCCAGCGCGAAGGCCAGCAGCGGCACCGCGAAGCAGATCTCGTGGAAGTCGAACTCCACGGCCCGCTGGATCCCCCACGACAGCCCGTACGCGGCCCCCAGCGCGAGCCCCCGGGCCGGCCCGAGGAACCGGGCCGCGGCCCGGGTGACGGGCACCGCGGACAGCGCGAACAGCGCCGCCTGCACGACGAGGAGGGTGACCGGGGTCGGGAACACCCGGTAGACGGGGGCGATCAGGGCGATGACCGGACTGAAGTGATCGCCGAGCACGAGGGCGCCCGGCCCCTTCAGGTCCACCACGGGCGGCTGGAGCCAGGCGTAGGCCCGTACGGCCTGCTCGAAGATGCCCAGGTCCCAGGAGAGGGTCTCCATGCGCCGGTGGCGCGACACCGAGAGCACGGCGTACGCGAGGAACAGCGCGGCGGCCAGCAGCCAGGCGTTCCGGTTCGTCCGGAACGCGGCCCCCGGCTCCCGCGGGGCCCGGCGCGGCGCCGGGACGAGCGGGACGGGTGGCGGGGCCGGGGACGCCGGGAGCGCCCCGGCCGCCTTCGGACTCCCGGATATGAACATACGTTCAGGTTGCCATTCCGGCCGGCCGGGTTCGGCCGCGACCCCCTGTTCCGGCCGTGTCCGGAAACCGTCGGGCGGCGCCGGACGGGCGGTCCGCCCCCCTGTGGGGGACGGTGGTGGAGGGGCGGGCGGGCGTAGGGTGGGAACCCCCGGCCCGTTCACGTGTCGGGTCCTTCGCGTTGCCCCGCCCCATGCCCACGGACGCACTCGTCACCGGACGGAAAGCCCCCTTCATGAGCCTGCACGGACTGCTCGACGCCGTCACCCGGGATCCCGCCCTCACCGAGGCGGTCACCGCGGCCGGGGACGGCAACCGGATGCACGTGGACCTCGTCGGCCCGCCGGCCGCCCGGCCCTTCGCGATCGCCGCGCTCGCCCGGCGCACCGGCCGGACGGTGCTCGCCGTGACGGCCACCGGCCGCGAGGCGGAGGACCTGGCCGCCGCGCTGCGCTCGCTGCTGCCCGAGGACGGGGTGGTGGACTACCCGTCCTGGGAGACGCTGCCCCACGAACGGCTGAGCCCGCGCAGCGACACCGTCGGACGCCGCATCGCCGTCCTGCGCCGGCTCGCCCACCCCAGCCCGGACGACCCGGCCGCCGGACCCGTGTCGGTGGTCGTCGCACCGATCCGCTCCGTGCTCCAGCCGCAGGTCAAGGGCCTCGGTGACCTGGTTCCGGTCAGCCTGCGGCAGGGGCAGAGCGTCGACCTGGGCGAGATCACCGCCGCCCTCGCGGCGGCCGCGTACGCCCGCGTCGAGCTGGTCGAGAAGCGCGGCGAGTTCGCCGTCCGCGGCGGCATCCTGGACGTGTTCCCGCCCACCGAGGAGCACCCGCTGCGCGTGGAGTTCTGGGGCGACGACGTCGAGGAGATCCGCTACTTCAAGGTCGCCGACCAGCGGTCCCTGGAGATCGCCGAGCACGGGCTGTGGGCCCCGCCCTGCCGCGAGCTGCTGCTCACCGACGAGGTGCGCGGGCGGGCCGCGGCGCTGGCCGAGCTCCATCCCGAGCTGGGCGAACTGCTCCACAAGATCGCCGAGGGGATCGCCGTCGAGGGCATGGAATCCCTCGCCCCGGTCCTCGTCGACGACATGGAACTGCTGATCGACGTCCTGCCCGCCGGGGCGATGGCCGTGGTCTGCGACCCGGAGCGGGTCCGTACCCGGGCCTCCGACCTGGTGGCGACCTCCCAGGAGTTCCTGATGGCCTCCTGGGCGGCCACCGCCGGCGGCGGCGAGGCGCCCATCGACGTCGGCGCGGCCTCCCTGCGGGGCATCGCGGACGTCCGCGAGCACGCCCGCGAGCTGGGCATGATGTGGTGGTCGGTGTCGCCGTTCGCCGCCGACGAGGACACCGTCGGCGGAGACACCCTCAAGCTCGGCATGCACGCCCCCGAGGCCTACCGCGGCGACACCGCCCGGGCGCTCGCCGACACCAAGGGCTGGCTCGCCGACGGTTGGCGCACCGTCTTCCTCACCGAGGGCCACGGCCCGGCCGTACGTACCGTCGAGGTCCTCGGCGGCGAGGGCATCGCCGCCCGGCTGGAGCCGGGCCTCGCGAAGCTCGAACCGTCCCTCGTGCACGTGGCCTGCGGCTCCCTCGACAACGGCTTCGTCGACCCGGCCCTGAAGCTGGCCGTCCTCACCGAGACCGACCTGACCGGCCAGCGCACCGCCACCAAGGACCTCGGCCGGATGCCGACCCGGCGCCGCAAGTCCGTCGACCCCCTCACCCTGGAGGTCGGCGACTACATCGTCCACGAGTCGCACGGCGTCGGCCGGTACGTGGAAATGGTGCAGCGCACCGTGCAGGGCGCCACCCGCGAGTACCTCCTCGTCGAGTACGCCCCCGCCAAGCGCGGCCAGCCCGGCGACCGCCTCTACATCCCCACCGACCAGCTGGAGCAGGTCACCAAGTACGTCGGCGGCGAGGCCCCGACCCTGCACCGGCTCGGCGGCGCCGACTGGACCAAGACCAAGGCGCGCGCGAAGAAGGCCGTCAAGGAGATCGCCGCCGACCTCATCAGGCTCTACAGCGCCCGCATGGCGGCCCCCGGCCACACCTTCGGCCCGGACACCCCCTGGCAGCGCGAACTGGAGGACGCCTTCCCGTACGCGGAGACGCCCGACCAGCTCACCACCATCGCCGAGGTCAAGGAGGACATGGAGAAGTCGGTCCCGATGGACCGGCTGATCTGCGGCGACGTCGGCTACGGCAAGACCGAGATCGCGGTCCGGGCCGCCTTCAAGGCCGTCCAGGACGGCAAGCAGGTCGCCGTGCTCGTCCCGACGACCCTGCTCGTGCAGCAGCACTTCGGCACCTTCTCCGAGCGGTACGCGCAGTTCCCCGTCGTGGTGAAGGCGCTGTCCCGCTTCCAGAGCGAGACCGAGTCGAAGGCCACCCTGGAGGGACTCAAGGAGGGCTCGGTCGACATCGTCATCGGTACCCACCGACTGTTCTCGCAGGAGACGAAGTTCAAGGACCTGGGCCTGGTCATCGTCGACGAGGAGCAGCGCTTCGGCGTCGAGCACAAGGAGCAGCTGAAGAAGCTCCGCGCCAACGTCGACGTGCTGACGATGTCCGCCACCCCGATCCCGCGCACCCTGGAGATGGCGGTGACCGGCATCCGCGAGATGTCGACGATCACCACCCCGCCGGAGGAGCGGCACCCGGTGCTGACCTTCGTCGGCCCGTACGAGGAGAAGCAGATCGGCGCGGCGATCCGCCGCGAGCTGCTCCGCGAGGGCCAGTGCTTCTACATCCACAACCGGGTCGAGTCCATCGACCGGGCGGCCGCGAAGCTGCGCGAGATCGTGCCCGAGGCGCGGATCGCGACCGCGCACGGCCAGATGTCCGAACAGGCCCTGGAACAGGTCGTGGTGGACTTCTGGGAGAAGAAGTTCGACGTCCTGGTGTCGACGACGATCGTCGAGTCGGGCATCGACATCTCCAACGCCAACACCCTCATCGTGGAGCGCGGCGACAACTTCGGCCTGTCGCAGCTGCACCAGCTGCGCGGCCGTGTCGGTCGAGGCCGCGAGCGCGGGTACGCGTACTTCCTGTACCCGCCGGAGAAGCCGCTGACGGAGACCGCGCACGAGCGGCTCGCGACGATCGCCCAGCACACCGAGATGGGCGCCGGCATGTACGTCGCCATGAAGGACCTGGAGATCCGCGGCGCGGGCAACCTGCTGGGCGGTGAGCAGTCCGGACACATCGCGGGCGTCGGCTTCGACCTGTACATCCGCATGGTCGGCGAGGCGGTCGCCGACTACCGGGCCGCCGTCGACGGCGGGGTGGAGGAGGAGCCGCCGCTGGAGGTGAAGATCGAGCTGCCGGTCGACGCGCACGTCCCGCACGACTACGCCCCCGGCGAGCGGCTGCGCCTCCAGGCCTACCGGTCCATCGCCGCGGCCAACTCGGAGGCGGACATCAAGGCGGTGCGGGAGGAACTCACCGACCGCTACGGCAAGCTGCCGGAGCCCGTGGAGAACCTGCTGCTGGTGGCGGGGCTGCGGATGCTGGCCCGGGCCTGCGGGGTCGGTGACATCACCCTCCAGGGCCCCAACGTCCGCTTCGGACCGGTGGAGTTGCGCGAATCGCAGGAGCTGCGACTGAAGCGGCTCCACCCCGGTACGGTCCTCAAGCCCGCGACCTCGCAGGTGCTGGTGCCGAGGCCGAAGACCGCGCGGGTCGGCGGGAAGCCGCTGGTCGGCCGGGAGCTCCTCGGCTGGACCGGGGAGTTCCTCACCACGATCCTCGGCTCGTAGTCGGGTCCACGCGTACGGGGAGGGCGCCGGCCGTGGCCGGCGCCCTCCCCGTACGCCCACCCGGCTCGAAGTCCGCCGGCTGCGGCTGCCCTCCAGGGCCTCCGCGACGGCCGTCGGGCGGATCCGTCCCGCCCGAGTGACCCCTGTGCGGCGACCCTGCAACGGTTGGGTCCATCCCCTCACGGACGGCCGGAAAGGCTGTATACGCTCATACCCGCAAACCGTCCGCACGGCCCGTCAGGAGCACCGATGCACGCCCCCGGCATCCCGCCGCAGCAAGGCCCCCACGGCCACCGTCCCACTTCCTCCACCGTGGTGACGCTGCGCGTGCTGTTCGCGGTGCTCCCCGTGATCAGCTGCGGCTTCCTCGCCTGGGGCGCGATGCTGCGCCTGGCCCTGGTGACCCGCAGGTCGCGCGACTGGATCCTGCTCGTCGTCAGCGGCCTGCTCGCCGTCGTCTGGATGACCTTCATCCAGCTCGACCCGACCGCCGAGACCGACGGCTGGCAGGGCAACCTCGGCGCCGGCGGCTCGATCCTCACCGGCTTCGCGACCTGCGTCTACTTCCTCATCGCCGACATCAAGCACCACGAGGCCCTCGCCTCCGCGCCGCCGGCCGCCGGCTGGTACCCGCAGCCCACCGGCGGGCCCCCTTACATGCCGCCGCAGCAGCAGACCAACCCCGCCTACGGGTACCCGCCCGCGCACACCCCCGTGCCCGGCCCCGCGCACACCCCCGTGCCCGGCGTACCGCGGAACCCGCCGCACGCCACCCCGCCGCCGCGCATCGGGCAGGTCCGCGCCGAACTGGACGAGCTCAGCGAACTCCTGCGCCGGCCGCAGCCACCGCAGCAGCCGCCGCGGCCCGGGGGCCCGTACCAGGACCCGAACGACACGGCCCGCCAGGACCGTGACAAGTGACCGAGGGAGAACGCCTCATCGGTGAGCGCTACCAGCTCGCCACCATCCTCGGACAGGGCGGCATGGGCCAGGTCTGGACGGCCTACGACCGCAGCCTGGACCGCCGCGTCGCCGTCAAACTGCTGCGCCCCGACAAGGTGGCCGGCCCCGGCACCGTCGCCGAGGAACTGCGCCGCCGCTTCGTGCGCGAGTGCCGCGTCACCGCCCAGGTCGACCACCCCGGGCTGGTCACCGTCCACGACGCGGGCAGCGACGGCGACGAGCTGTACCTCGTCATGGGCTACGTCGAGGGCTCCGACCTCGCCGACCACCTCGCCGAACACGACCCCTATCCCTGGCCGTGGGCCGTCTCCGTGGTCGCGCAGCTGTGCGCCGTCCTGTCGGCCGTGCACGCGGTGCCGATCGTCCACCGCGACCTGAAGCCGCGCAACGTGATGATCCGCCCTGACGGCACCGTCCTGGTCCTCGACCTCGGCGTCGCCTCCGTCATGGACACCGACACCACCCGTCTCACCAGCACCGGCACGCCCATCGGCAGCCCCGCCTACATGGCGCCCGAGCAGGCCATGGGCGGCGCCGTCGGCCCGTACACCGACCTGTACGCCCTCGGCGTGCTGCTGTACGAACTCCTCAGCGGCAACGTCCCGTTCGCCGGTTCCACCGCCCTCGGCGTCCTCCACCGGCACCTGTACGAGCCGCCGCTGCCCGTGCGCGGCGCCCGCCCGGAGATCCCGCGCGAACTGGAGGAGCTGCTGATGCGCCTCCTCGCCAAGGAGCCCCAGGACCGGCCCGGCTCCGCGCAGGAGGTCTACGAGGCCCTCGCCCCGCTGCTGCCCACCCGCGGCAGCCGGCTCCCGTCCGGCCCGCTCGACCCGACCCGCCCCTTCCTGCGCCCCCACGCCCCCTGGCCCGACCGCGCGGCCGTCGTCCCGCCGCGGCCGGCCGACCCGCCGGCGCCGCCCCGGCCCGACATCCCCGGCGCCGTCGACGAGGCCCGCAAGCTCCTCGACCAGGGCCGCCTCACCCAGGCCGTGGACATCCTCGGCGGCATCCTGCCGGCCGCCGCCGCCGAACACGGGGAGCACTCCCCGGTGGTCCGCTCCCTGCGCAAGCAGTACGCGGCCACCCTGATGGACGACGGCCAGTACCGCCGCGCCCTGCCCGAACTGCGCCGCCTCGCCGACGAGTTCCCCGCCGGCGATGCCCAGGCGCTGCGCTTCCGCTACGACGCGGCCCAGTGCCTGGAGCAACTCGGCGAACCGGCGGCGGCCCTCGCGGAGTACCGCTCCCTGCTCCCGCTCTTCGAGAACCACTACGCCAACCCGGACCCGGGCCTGCCCCTGGAGGTCCGCCGCCGCATAGCGCACCTGCTGCTCTCCCTCGGCGACCGGCCGGGCGCCCATGACACCCTGGTCCGGCTCCTGTTCGACGCGGACCGCGTCCACGGCCCGGGCCACCCGCTGCCGGTGGAGGTCCGCCGCACCCTCCAGTGGCTGGGCCAGGTCCGCTGACGCGGCTGCCCTGGTGCTGTGACCTAGGCTCCCGCGCCCCGCTGCCGGCGCCGGTACGCCGAGCCCAGCAGGACCGCCGCCGCCACCGCGGCCACCGCCGCGCCGGGCAACAGCCCCGGCGGCCGGAACCCGCAGTCCAGGGTGGTGGTGCGGCCGTCCAGCGGGACGGCGACCAGGCCCAGGCGCTCCCCGGCCGGCCGGCCGTCGCAGGTCCAGCCCGCGACGGCCGGCACCGACAGGACCGCCGTGCCCGTACGGCCCGGAGGCAGGGTCGCGCGCACGCCCGACGCGGAGACCCGTACGGAGGTCGCGGCCGAGGCGCGCAGCGCGTCCACCGCCGCGTCCAGTCGGGGCCGGTCCAGACAGGACAGGGTCCAGGCCGCCGGTTCGGGGCGGTCGAAGACCAGCTTCGAGGCGGGGCCGTGCGAGACGCCCATCGGTTGGAGCGCGGCCCGGTTGCGGGGCGCCCACCCGTTCAGCCGGAAGGCGGGGCCGTCCGCGAGGCGGGCCGTGGCGTTGTACTCCGGCGCCCACAGGAAGGCCTCCGTGCCGGCCCGGCAGACCCCGGGGGCGACCGGGTCCTCGTACACCCGCGCACCCAGCAGCAGTTCCTGGTTGGCGAAGGGCGAGTCCCCGTAGGCGGGCGGCGGGCCCGGGGGGCGGACCGTCACCAGCGGCGGGACCTCGGCGCGGGCCACGGTGCCGTCGGGCCTCAGCCGGGCACCGACCGCGAACACCGCGTCCGTCACCGGGTTGTCGAGGCTCTGGACGTTGCGGCCCCGCGAGGTCCAGCCCGCGCCCAGCGCCGCCATCGAGCGGGTGAACACGTCCGGGGTGTGGCTGCTGTAGTACGCGCCGCCCTCACCGCCCAGCAGCATCGGGTCGTTGCCCGACAGCGCCGGCCGGCCCGGGTCCGTCCGGTACGCGGGCCAGCCGTCGGCCGCCGCCAGGACCGCGGCCCGGGCCGTGTGGCCGGCGCCCCAGGACGGGTAGTCGTCCAGCCCGCCCAGCTTCCCCTTGTGCCCGTACGCCGTCGTCGCCGCGGCCTGCGCGCCCAGCACCGCGACCAACAGGGCCGCCGCCAGCGGCGCCGCCCGGCGCCGTCCCAGCGCCCACCACGCCCAGCCGGACGCCGCCAGACCGGCGCCGAACAGGGCCACTCCCCACGTCGTCGTCAGCCCGCTGCCGGCCGCCGCCACCGCCACGACCGTCACCAGGACGCCCGCGCCCGCCGCGAGCGCCCGCACCCCGGGCAGCCCGGCGGCCAGCCCCGACCAGGCGGCGATCACCACGATCCCGGCCAGCACGAAGGTCTGCCGGTACGGGCTGCCGTTCGGCGTCGCGAACACGTGCCACGCCAGATGGGTCGGCGCCCACTGCAAGGACAGCAGCACGGCGGCCGGTAGCCCCGCCCACCACCACCGGGTCCGGGCCGGCAGCGCCCGGTGGAACGGCAGCGCCGCCACGAGCAACAGGGTCCCGGTGCCCACGAACAGGGCGGGGGAGGAGAACGAGTACGTCGCCGGCAGCAGCCGGGCGAACAGGTCCGGCCACGGCACCGGCCGGAACTCCTTGAACCAGCCCGGATAGGCCTGCTTCGAGCTGAGGAACAGCGGCACCAGCAGCGGCGCCGCCAACGCGATGCCCAGCAGCGTCGTCACCGCCCCGCGCAGGCACACCCGGACCCGCTCGCGGACCTCGTCCCGGGTCAGCGCCACCCGGACCAGCAGGACCAGGGCCGCGCCCAGCGTGGCCATGTACGCGGTGTAGAAGTTCGCCGTCCAGCACAGCGCCACCACCAGCGCCCCCGCCACCGGACGGCGCGAACGCAGCGCCCATTCGCCGGTCAGGCACAGCAGCGGGAAGGCGATCAGCCCGTCCAGCCACATCGGGTTGTAGGCGGCCTCGACCACCGACCAGCCGCACAGCGCGTACGAGGCGCCCAGCAGGCCCGCCGCCCACCACGGCCCGCGCCGCTGGGTGCGCAGCAGCCAGGCCATCGCCGCCGCGGCGGCGGCCGTCTTGAGCACGGTGACCACGTACACCGCGAGGTCGATGTCGGCGCGCGGGAAGAACGCCACCAGGACGGCGAACGGGCTGGACAGGTACGTCCCCAGGTCCGGCAGGAAGCTGGTGCCGTACCCGGAGCGCCAGTTGAACAACAGACCGCCCTCGGCCCGCCCGTGCAGCAGGTCCCACAGCTGCGCGTGGAAGGGGACGAACTGGTTCCCGAGGTCGTTGACGCTGCGGTGGCGCGGACCGTACGGGAAGACCCGCGCGACGGCGTCCCCCGCGCAGACGGCGGCCGTCGTGATCAGGACGGCCAGTGCGGCCCCGGCCGAGGCGGCGCGGCGACCGGCCCGGAGCCGGGAGGCGGCCGCGGAGCCCGTCGCGGGGTCCGCCGAGGGGGCCGGACCGGCGTCCGCGGCGCGGGCGGCGGAGCGGTGCGGGGCGTGCTGCGATGTCGACATGGTGGGCCGACCTTCCCAGGAACGGAGGACGTGGCGGTGGCCGGGGAGTGAACTCGTACCCCAACACCCCCGGAATCGTTGGTCGAACCGGTGGCTCGGGCCACCCTGACTGCATACCATCGATCACCGCACGGCCCTTGTGCACCGACGCACAATCTCCCGGCCCTGGAGGCTCCTTTGCACCGTCGCACAGCGCTCTCCGTCTCCGCCGCCCTGCTCGTGGCGGCTCCCCTGCTGTCGGCCTGCTCGGGCGAGACCCGCCCCGGCACCGCGGCCGTCGTGGGCGGTGAACGGATCACCACCTCCGCGCTCCAGGCCCAGGTGAACGACGTCCGCACCGCGCAGAACCGTTCCGAGCAGGGTGCCCAGCTCATCGAGGCCAGCGCCGGCCTGGAACGCACCAAACTCAACAAGATGATCCAGACCGCCGTCCTGGAGCACGCCGCCAAGGCCGCCGGGGTGTCGGTGACCACCAAGGAGATCGAGGGCGTCCACAAGGCCCAGCTCCAGCAGGCGGGCGACGAGAAGACCCTGCGGGCGGCCGCCCTCCAGCAGGCGCAGCTGGCGCCCGGCCAGATGGAGGCCGACGCCCGCTTCAAGCTGCTGCGCGACAAGCTGTTCGCGCACTACGGCAACCAGGAGAAGGCCCTGGCCCAGCTCGGCGCGGCGGCGAAGGACCTCGACATCGAGGTCAACCCGCGCTACGGCCGCTGGGACGCCCAGCAGATCCTGCTCGGCGACCAGGAGACCCCGTGGATCACCCAGCGCACCCGGCCCGAGCAGGCTCCCCCCGCCGGGGCCTGAGCCCGCGCGACGGAGGTAGGTTCGGAGGGTGACCGACCACACCGCCGAACCCACCCCCGCCGCTCCCGCCGCCGCTCCGGCCCCCGCCGACGGACGGACCCCCGTCCCGGCCGGCCGCATCGTGCTGCTGACCGCGAGCCACCGGGTCGCCCCCGGGCTGCTGTCCTGGCCCGCCTGGCGGACCCTGCACGACGCGGACCGGGTGCTGTGCGCCGACCCGGGGCACCCGCAGCTGCCGTACCTGCGCGAGGCGGGCGTCAGCGTGGAGCAGGTCGCCCCCGACGCGCACGAGCTGGTCGAGGCCTGCGCCGGCGGCCGTACGGTCGTGGTGATCCCGGGCGGGGAGGGCGACGGCCGACTCACCGACGGGCTGGCCCGCCTCGCCGGCTCCGGCCGCGTCTCCATGCCCGACCTGGAGCTGCTGCCCGGCTCGTACGACCTGCCCGGCGCCCGACTGCTCGACGTGGTGCAGGTGATGGACCGGGTCCGGCGCGAGTGCCCCTGGACCTCCCGGCAGACCCACGAGGGGCTGGTGAAGTACGCGCTGGAGGAGGCGTACGAGCTGGTCGAGGCGATCGAGGGCGGGGACCGCGCCGAACTGCGCGAGGAGCTCGGCGACGTGCTGCTCCAGGTCGTCTTCCACGCCCGGATCGCCCAGGAGGGCGTCACGGACGGCGAAGGAGCGGAGACCGACGCCGACGACGAAGCCGCCGTCGGGCCGTTCTCCATCGACGACGTGGCCGGTGACCTGGTCGACAAGCTCATCCGCCGGCACCCGCACGTGTTCGGCGACGAGAAGGCCGACACCCCGGAGGAGGTCCACGCGCACTGGCAGGCCACCAAGGCCGTCGAGAAGCAGCGCGCGTCGGTGACCGACGGGGTCCCGCTCGCCCAGCCCGGGCTCGCGCTCGCCGCCAAGCTCGCGGGTCGGGTCCGCGCGGCGGGGCTTCCCGTGGAGCTGCCCGAGGGCGAGGGGATCGGCCGGGAACTGCTGGCGCTGGCGGCGCGCGCCGAGGAGGCGGGAACGGATCCCGAGACCGCGCTCCGCGTGGCGGCCCGCGCCTACCGGGACGCGATCCGGGCGGCCGAGGGCCTCGCGTAGCGCCGGCGCCCGGTGGCGAGGGCGGCTCAGTCCTCGCGCGGGGCGCGTCCCGACGGGTTGTGCCAGTGCGTGGCGGGCCGGTCCAGGAACCACTCGCCGAAGCCGGTCGGCCGGTTCGGGGCGGCACCGACCGGCGGAACGGTGTCGTGGAAGAGGCGGTCCGGGCGGGCCCCGAGCCCTTCCAGCAGCTGAACGGTCTCCTCGACGAACTGCGGCGGCCCGCTGAGGTAGACGTCCTGCTCCCGCCACAGGCCCCGGTTGCTGAGCGCGGTCGCCAGCCGCTCGGTCGCCTGGTTGCGGTGCCGGCCGGGGGCGGGCGTGATGTAGGTGACGGCGAGCCAGCGCAGCTCGGCGGCGTACGCGTCGATCAGCGGCCGGTCGTAGAGGTGCGCGGCGTCCCGGGCGACCGCGAAGAGCCGTACGTCGTGATCGGGAGGACGCTCCACGAGGTCCTCCAGCATGGCGCGGACGGGCGCCCAGCCGGTCCCGGCGGCGATGAGGGTGACCGGCCGGTCCGCGCGCCGCAGGGTCAGCGCCCCGCCGGGCGCGCCGAGCCGCAGCCGTTCGCCGGGCCGGACCTCGCGGACCAGGGCGGTGCTGAGCCGGCCGCCTTCGATGCGGCTGACGTGGAGGTCGACGGTGCCGTCGGAGCGGGGCGCGTTGCCCAGCGAGTACGTCCGCCAGGTGGTCGGCACGCGCGCGCTGCACACGCTCACGTACTGGCCGGGGAGATGGGGGAGGGGCGCGTGCGGCCGCAGGGTCAGTACGGCGATGTCGTCCCCGTACTGGAGGTGCCGCACGATCTCGGCGTCCCACCAGGGCGGTGAGTCGTCGTCGGCGGCGCCGGCCGTCATCATGTCGGCGATCACCTGGTAGGCCTCGGCCCAGGCCTTCTCGGTGGCCGGGGTCCACGCCTCGCCGGAGGTCTCGGCGAGCGCGGCCAACAGACTGGCGCCGACGGCCGCGTAGTGCTCCGGGCCGACGAGGAACTTGCGGTGGTCACGGCCGAGGTCGCGGAGGTAGGGCAGGAGGAGGGCCTCGTCCTCCAGCCGGGAGACCACCTGGGTGAGGGCCGCGAAGAGCCGGTCCCGCTGCCGCTCCATGTCCTGCGGGGCGGGCGGGAAGAGCTCGCGGAACCCGGGGTTGTGCCAGAACAGGTGGGAGTAGAAGTACTTGACCGCGTGCTCGGCCCTCCTCTCCACCACCGCGAAGCTGCTCTTCAAGATCCTCACATCCACAAAACCGAAAGTAGGAACGGCGGGGAACGGGACGTCAAGGGATGGCCGATCTGCGGACAGCCGCGACGAACCCCCCATATCGGAGCACCCGTACGGTCCGGGATACGGTCTGCGGGTGCATGAGCAGACCTCCGCGACCCCGGCCGACTCCGCCCCCACCGAGGGGCCGACCCTCTTCGACTGGGAGTTCGCGACCGACCCCTACCCCGCCTACGCCTGGCTGCGCGAGCACTCCCCGGTGCACCGCACCAAGCTCCCGAGCGGGGTGGAGGCCTGGCTGGTCACCCGCTACGCCGACGCCCGACAGGCCCTCGCCGACCAGCGCCTGAGCAAGAACCCCGCGCACCACGCCGCGCCCGCCCACGCCAAGGGCCGGACGGGCATCCCGGGGGAGCGCAAGGCGGAGCTGATGACGCACCTGCTGAACATCGACCCGCCGGACCACACCCGGCTGCGCCGACTGGTGTCGAAGGCGTTCACCCCGCGCCGCGTCGCCGAGTTCGCCCCGCGCGTGCAGGAGCTCACCGACCACCTGATCGACGCCTTCGCCGCGAAGGGGGAGGCCGACCTCATCCACGAGTTCGCCTTCCCGCTCCCCATCTACGCCATCTGCGAGATGCTCGGGGTACCGCGCGAGGACCAGGACGACTTCCGCGACTGGGCCGGGATGATGATCCGGCACGGAGGGGGCCCGCGCGGCGGGGTCGCCCGCTCGGTCAAGCAGATGCGGACATATCTCGGGGAACTCATCCACCGGAAACGGGACGACCTCGGCAATGACCTCATCTCCGACCTGATCCGGGCAAGCGACCACGGTGACCACCTCACCGAGGCCGAGGCCACCGCGATGGCGTTCATCCTGCTGTTCGCCGGCTTCGAGACGACCGTGAACCTCATCGGCAACGGCGTCCACTCCCTCTTCATGAACCCGGAACAACGCGAGCGGCTCCAAGCCTCGCTCGCTGCGGGCGAGAGCGCCCTCCTGGAGACCGGGGTCGAGGAACTCCTGCGCCACGACGGCCCGGTGGAGCTGGCCACCTGGCGGTTCGCGACCGTCCCGCTGACCCTCGGCGGGCAGGAGATCGCCGCCGGCGACCCGGTGCTGGTGGTCCTCGCGGCGGCCGACCGGGATCCGGAACGGTTCGCCGATCCAAACACCCTGGACCTGTCCCGGAGTGACAACCAACACCTCGGGTACGGCCACGGGATCCACTACTGCCTGGGCGCGCCGCTCGCCCGGCTCGAAGGACAGACGGCGCTCGCGACTTTGCTGACGCGTCTGCCGGATCTGGAACTTGCCGTTCCCCCCACGGACCTGCGCTGGCGCGGCGGACTCATCATGCGTGGCCTGCGCACGCTTCCGGTTCGCTTCACACCTCGAAACAACTGAGTCGTTTCCTGAGGCCGTCTGATCACACGTCAGTCGCCGACCGAACTTGTGACAATCGTTCGAAGGCCGCTAGGTTCTGCCGTTACCCCGCCGTTATGCGAAAGGTAAAGCCTCATGCGTTCCGGGAACGGCCGCCACAGACGCCCCCGCCAGGTACCCGCCCTGGTCGTCACCGCCGGAGTCACAGGCTCCGCACTCGCCCTGCCCCTGCTCGCCGCGACGAACGCGAGCGCGGCCGACACGACCACGTGGGACAAGGTGGCCGACTGCGAGAGCGGCGGCAGCTGGAGTGCCAACTACGGCAGCGGCGAGTACGGCGGGCTCCAGTTCACCCAGGAGCAGTGGAGGAACGCGGGCGGACTCGCCTACGCGGAGCGCCCGGACCTCGCCAGCCGCTCCCAGCAGATAGCCATCGGCGAGAAGGTGCTGGCCTCGCAGGGCCCCCAGGCGTGGCCGCTGTGCGCCGCCTCGGCCGGACTGACCCAGCAGGGCCCGGCCGCCGCGGTGGACCCGGGTGACCCCCGGCCCGCCGGGCCGGTCGCCCCCGCCCCCGTACGGCCCGACGGTTCGGTGCCCGTCGCGGGCTCCGAGCCCGCCGTCGACTTCGGGGCCCCGACCCCGCAGCCGGCGCAGGGTGGCCCGTCCACCGGCCCGACCGGCCTGCCGGACTACCCGCAGGGCCCCGCCGGCGGACTGCCCGTCATGCCCGACCCGGACTCCCCGGCCCCGTCCACGGACCCGACGGTCCCGCCGACGACCGCGCCGCCCACCACGACCCCGCCGACCACGGCGTCCACCACGCCGGTGGACCCGACGGCCCCCGGAACCCCGACCGTTCCGGGCACCCCCACCGTTCCGGGGGACCCGACGGCGCCCACGGCCCCGCTCACCCCGGGTGCCACGCCCTCGGCCGTGCCGGCCGGCGCGATCGACGCAGCGGTCGACGGAGCGGGCAAGCACCGCGGTCCGGCGGCCGTCGAGCCGCACGGCTCGTCTGACGCCGCGTCGACCCCCTCGTACACGGTCAAGGCCGGCGACAGCCTCACCGCGATCGCCGACGCCCAAGGCCTCAAGGGTGGTTGGAACACGCTCTACGCGGCCAACGAGCAGGTCATCGGCGGGAACGCGGACCTCATCAAGCCGGGTCAGAACCTGGATCTAACCAAGGAATAGGGGCAGTTCGCCCAGTCGGAAAGAGTTGAATGTCCGTTATCGGCAAATGAGACATGCGTCTCTTCCGATCAACTGGCGTGTCTCGTTCCGGAACTTCCACAAACCCGCCCCTCACCTGCGTAAACGTACTTTTGAGGAACGCAAGGAGGCCGGTTTCTCCCTGATGTCGCGCGTTGAACATCAGGGGGAGACCTGTCTACCTTCTGAGTCGCTCGCCACCGCGGGCTCCTTCGACCGCATCGCCGAATCCTGCCGGCGGACGGGGGGAACAGTCGTCGCGCAAGCGCCGAAGGCAGGAGCGGGGGAACCAAGGTAGGCGCCGGGAAAGGCCGTTGGAAGACGGCCGCGTACCGGCTTGGGGTTAAGCCACGTGCTCGACACGTGACCGGGCAACTCATCCGCCCGAACCCGACAGCTCACCTCGAAGGCGTCGGTGAGGAGAACTCCATGCTGCTTTCCGGCAAGGGCAAGCACCGTCGCGGCTCCAAGGCCGTCCGTATCGTCACGCTCGCCGGTGTCGCCGGTGTCGCCGTCGCGGCCCCGCTGATGGCCGCCGGTACCGCGAGCGCCGCGACCGTCTCCGAGTGGGACAAGGTCGCGCAGTGCGAGTCCGGTGGCAACTGGGCCATCAACACCGGCAACGGTTACTACGGCGGCCTGCAGTTCTCGGCCTCCACCTGGGCCGGCTACGGCGGCAAGGCGTACGCCGCCACGGCCAACCAGGCCAGCAAGTCCCAGCAGATAGCCATCGCCGAGAAGGTCCTCAAGGGCCAGGGCAAGGGCGCCTGGCCGCACTGCGGCAAGGGCCTGTCCAACGCCGCGTACAACGGCGGCGGCTCGACCACCACGCCCGCCAAGCCGAAGCCCGAGACGAAGCCGGCCAAGCCCGCCCCGGCGAAGCCCGCGAAGCCGGCCACGCCCGCCAAGCCGGCGACGCCGAAGGCCGAGCCGAAGCGCACCGAGGTCCCCGTCTCCCGCTCCGAGCGCGTCGAGACCCCGGCCGTCAAGCCGCAGGCCCCCAAGACCGAGGCCCCGGCGACCGGCAACGGCTCCTACGTCGTCAAGGCCGGCGACACCCTGGGCACCATCGCCCAGGCGAACGGCGTCAAGGGTGGCTGGGAGAAGCTCTTCCAGCTGAACAACGACACCGTCAAGGACGCCGACCTGATCTTCCCGGGTCAGAAGCTGAAGCTCAGCTGAATCACCGCACCACACCGCACGGCGGCCTGAACACCGCACGGCGGCGCACCACACCGCATGACACCGCATCACGCGCGGTCCCGCAGCATGTCCACCGCCCGGCCCGCATCCCCTCGCGCGCCGGGCGGCGGCATGCTCGCGGGCATGTCCGGCGGCGCGTTCCGGGGCGGCTCCCGCGGCCCGTTCCGGAGCCGGCGCGGGCGGCCCTCCGCGGGCCGGAGTCCACTTTCTCAAGAGCCCTATGTCCTGGAAGAGGAGCATTCAGCCCCTATTTCGTCCCAGGACCCGGGCGGTCGGCGGGCCCAGTGCCCGGAGCCGGTTAGGCTCTAGGCGGCAAGGCCATCCCACGGCCTGACACGCCACCGCACACCCAGCGTCACATCCCAGAAGGAGATGCTCGTGCCGTCCATCGACGTCGTCGTAGCCCGGGAAATCCTGGACTCCCGAGGCAACCCCACGGTCGAGGTCGAGGTGGGCCTCGACGATGGCAGCACCGGCCGTGCTGCAGTTCCGTCCGGCGCCTCCACCGGTGCATTCGAGGCCATCGAGCTGCGTGACGGTGACCCCAACCGTTACTTCGGCAAGGGTGTCGAGAAGGCCGTCCTCGCCGTCATCGAGCAGATCGGCCCGGAGCTCGTCGGCTACGACGCCACCGAGCAGCGGCTGATCGACCAGGCCATGTTCGACCTGGACGCCACCGACAACAAGGGCTCCCTCGGCGCCAACGCGATCCTCGGCGTGTCCCTCGCCGTGGCGCACGCCGCGTCCGAGGCCTCGGACCTCCCGCTCTTCCGCTACCTCGGCGGCCCGAACGCGCACCTGCTGCCCGTTCCGATGATGAACATCCTCAACGGTGGGTCGCACGCCGACTCCAACGTGGACATCCAGGAGTTCATGATCGCCCCGATCGGCGCGGAGTCCTTCTCCGAGGCGCTGCGCTGGGGTGCCGAGGTCTACCACACCCTCAAGAAGGTCCTGCACACCAAGGGCCTCTCCACCGGTCTCGGTGACGAGGGCGGCTTCGCCCCGAACCTGGAGTCCAACCGCGCCGCGCTCGACCTCATCGTCGAGGCCATCAAGCAGGCCGGCTACGTCCCGGGCAAGGACATCGCGCTCGCGCTCGACGTCGCCGCGTCCGAGTTCTACAAGGACGGCAAGTACGAGTTCGAGGGCCAGTCCCGCTCGGCCGCCGAGATGACCGAGTACTACGAGGAGCTCGTCTCCGCGTACCCGATGGTCTCCATCGAGGACCCGCTGTACGAGGACGACTGGGCCGGCTGGAAGACCCTCACCGACAAGCTGGGCGCCAAGGTCCAGATCGTCGGCGACGACCTCTTCGTCACCAACCCGGAGCGTCTGGCCCGCGGCATCGAGGAGGGCTCCGCGAACGCCCTGCTCGTCAAGGTGAACCAGATCGGTTCGCTGACCGAGACCCTCGACGCCGTCGAGATGGCCCAGCGCAACGGCTTCAAGTGCATGATGTCGCACCGCTCCGGCGAGACCGAGGACGTCACCATCGCCGACCTCGCCGTCGCCGTGAACTGCGGCCAGATCAAGACCGGCGCCCCGGCCCGCTCGGACCGCGTCGCCAAGTACAACCAGCTGCTGCGCATCGAGGAGATCCTCGACGACGCCGCCGTGTACGCGGGCCGCTCCGCCTTCCCGCGCTTCAAGGGCTAAGGGCCAATCAGCGCCTCGCGGCGCCGGCCTCCGTACGTCCCCGCACTCGGTCCCGTACCGTGTGCGGGGACGTATTGCGTAGCGCGCATCCAGGGGAGGCGGGACCATGGCCGGGAACCGGGACCGGTTCTCCACCTTCTCGACGGCGACCAGGCTCAAGCAGCTCGGTGAGCGGACCGCCGCGCACGTCTACCGCTCGCAGACGCGGCGCCAGGTCCGCCGCAGCCGGCTCACCGGCCGGGCCGCGTTGCTGGTCCTCGTCCTCTGTACCCTGGTCGTCGCCCTCGCGTACCCGATGCGCCAGTACGTGTCCCAGCGCTCGGAGATCGCGGACCAGCAACGGAACGCGGTCGACGCGTACAAGCGCCTCGAACAGCTCCGCGACGAGAAGGCCCGCTGGCAGGACCCGGCCTACGCGGAGCAGCAGGCGCGCAAGCACCTGCACTTCCTGCGGCCGGGCGAGACCGGCTACATCATGAAGGACCCCGGGGCCGAGGCCCCGGAGCACCGCCGCGGCGGGCAGGCCGGTTCCGACCGGCCCTGGTACTCCAACGTCTGGGACGGGGTCGACAAGGCCGACCGCCCCGGCGACTGAGCGCGTACCCGCCCGCCCCGCACCCACCACCCACGAGACCGAAGAGACTTCCTCCAGGCATGCAGACGCCCCCGCCCCAGACCGACCGGACCGAGCCGACCGACGCGGACATCGAGGCGTTCGAGCAGCAGCTCGGCCGCCCCCCGCGCGGACTGCGCGCCATCGCGCACCGCTGCCCCTGCGGGCAGCCGGACGTCGTCGAGACCGCGCCCCGGCTCCCCGACGGCACCCCCTTCCCCACGCTGTACTACTTGACGTGCCCGCGCGCGGCCTCCGCGATCGGCACGCTGGAGGCCAACGGCGTGATGAAGGAGATGCAGGCCCGGCTCGCCGAGGACCCGGAACTCGCGGCCGCCTACCGGGCCGCGCACGAGGACTACATCCGGCGCCGCGACGCCATCGACGTGCTCCAGGGCTTCCCGAGCGCCGGCGGCATGCCCGACCGGGTCAAGTGCCTGCACGTGCTCGTCGGTCACTCGCTGGCCGCGGGCCCGGGCGTGAACCCGTTCGGCGACGAGGCGCTGGCGATGCTGCCCGAGTGGTGGGCCAAGGGCGCCTGCGTCACCCCGTGCGGCGAGAAGACCGAGGAGGCCGACGAGAAGGCCGAGGGTTCCCCGTGACCCGGGTCGCGGGCATCGACTGCGGCACCAACTCCATCCGCCTGCTCGTCGCGGACTGCGACCCGGCGACCGGTGCGATGACCGAGCTGGACCGGCGGATGACCATCGTCCGGCTCGGCCAGGGCGTGGACCGCACCGGCCGGCTCGCCCCGGACGCGCTGGAGCGCACCTTCGCGGCCTGCCGCGAGTACGCCGCGGTGATCAAGGACCTCGGCGCCGAGCGGGTCCGTTTCGTGGCCACCTCGGCCTCCCGGGACGCCGAGAACCGGGACGAGTTCGTCCGCGGCGTCCTCGACATCCTGGGCGTCGAGCCCGAGGTGATCTCCGGGGACCAGGAGGCGGAGTTCTCCTTCACCGGCGCCACCAAGGACCTCACCGGCGCCGGGCCGTTGGAGCCGCCCTTCCTGGTGGTGGACATCGGCGGCGGCTCCACCGAGTTCGTCGTCGGTGGGGAACACGTGCGCGCGGCCCGCTCGGTGGACGTCGGCTGCGTCCGGATGACCGAACGTCACCTCGTGGTGGACGGCCGGATCACCGACCCGCCCACGGCCGCGCAGATCGCCGCCGTACGGGCCGACATCGAGGCGGCGCTCGACCTCGCGGCCGAGACCGTCCCGCTGGCCGAGGCCCGCACCCTGGTCGGCCTGGCCGGCTCGGTGACCACGGTCGCCGCCATCGCCCTCGGCCTGGACGCGTACGACTCCGCGGCGATCCACCACTCCCGGATCCCCTACGAACGGGTCCGCGAGATCACCGAGCGCATGCTGACCTCCACGCACGCGCAGCGCGCGGCGATCCCCGTCATGCACGCCGGCCGGGTGGACGTCATCGGCGCCGGCGCCCTGGTCCTCCTCGCGATCATGGAGCGCACCGGGGCCCGCGAGGTCGTCGTCTCGGAACACGACATCCTCGACGGCATCGCGATCAGGACCGCGGAAGAGGCCGAGGCCGACAAGCGACGGGTCTGACCTGACCGACCGCTGAAAGACGGTGCTCCGGTCGACCGACCGGAGCACCGCCGTCGTGTCCGGACCCGCATGTCGCGGTGGATGCGGACTCACATGCTGCGGTGTCAGTGCGGCGAGGATGCGCATCGCGGCCGGCCTGTCGATGGCCCGGCGTCGCCCGATCCTGCTCGGTCAGGGTTCAGCCGTGGCTCCGACCGTCCTCCAGGGGCGCCGGAGGATCGTGGTCCGGGCGAGAACCGTCAGTGCGGCGGCAGTGCGGAGCGCGTCGGGGAGGGCCCCGGCGGCCCTTGCGGGGGCCGAAAGTCCCCCTGCCCACATGAACTTCGTGAAGTTCTTCACAAGGAATCCGAGCCGCTGGACCCACATTGGGGCCCCTTCGGGGCCGGCAGGTGGCCTTCGAGGGTGTGTTCGTGTGAATGGTGGACATCCGGGGAGGTCGCCGGTAGGTATCCACCAACCCGGTGGTCTACTCCGCTCAAGGGCCTGGAGGCCAGTTCAGGACGGGTGAACAACGATTCCCGCCACCCCTCGGTTCCCGTTCCGTCCCATGACCTGGGTCACGTGGGCCGCGCAGTGTAGCAGAGGTGTCATATCACCTTGTGAAGGGGCTCACGAGCGTCACCCCTGAGGGTGCTGGATACTCATTCTCATGAGCACCACGGAGCGTCCCAGGATCCTCGTTGTAGGAGGTGGGTACGTAGGCCTGTACGCAGCCAAGCGCATCATGAAGAAGATGCGCTACGGCGAGGCGACCGTCACGGTCGTCGACCCGCGCTCGTACATGACCTACCAGCCCTTCCTCCCCGAAGTGGCCGCAGGCAGCATCTCGCCTCGGCACGTCGTCGTCCCGCTGCGACGCGTGCTGCCCAAGGCAGAGGTCCTCACCGGCCGGGTCACGACCATCGACCAGGACCGCAAGGTCGCCGTCGTCACGCCGCTGGTCGGCGAGGCGTACGAGCTGCCTTTCGACTACCTGGTGATCGCGCTCGGCGCCGTTTCCCGCACCTTCCCGATCCCCGGCCTGGCCGAACAGGGCATCGGCATGAAGGGCGTGGAAGAGGGCATCGGCCTGCGCAACCACGTACTCGAACAGCTCGACAAGGCCGAGTCCACGACGGACGAGAACGTCCGCCGCAAGGCCCTCACCTTCGTCTTCGTCGGCGGCGGCTTCGCCGGTGCGGAGACCATCGGTGAGGTCGAGGACATGGCCCGCGACGCCGCCAAGTACTACGCCACGATCAAGCGCGAGGACATGCGCTTCATCCTGGTCGACGCGGCGGACAAGATCCTTCCCGAGGTCGGGCCGAAGCTCGGCACCTGGGGCAAGGAGCACCTCGAGTCGCGCGGCATCGAGATCTACCTCAACACCTCCATGGACTCCTGCGTGGACGGCCACGTGGTGCTGAAGAACGGCCTCGAGGTCGACTCCAACACCATCGTCTGGACCGCCGGCGTCAAGCCGAACCCGGTGCTGGCCCGCTACGGCCTGCCGCTGGGCCCGCGCGGCCACGTCGACGCCGACCCGACCCTCCAGGTCAAGGGCACGGACTACATCTGGACCGCGGGCGACAACGCCCAGGTTCCGGACGTCGCCGCCCGCAAGGCCGGCGTGGAGAACGCCTGGTGCCCGCCGAACGCCCAGCACGCGCTGCGCCAGGCGAAGGTCCTCGGCGACAACGTGATCTCGGGCATGCGGGGCTTCCCGCAGAAGACGTACGAGCACTCCAACAAGGGTGCGGTGGCGGGCCTCGGCCTCCACAAGGGCGTCGCGATGATCGTCATGGGCAAGATGAAGATCAAGCTCAAGGGCCGGCTCGCCTGGTACATGCACCGTGGCTACCACGGCATGGCCATGCCGACCTGGAACCGCAAGATCCGCGTCTTCGCCGACTGGACCCTCGGCATGTTCCTCAAGCGCGAGGTGGTCTCCCTCGGAGCCCTCGAAACCCCGCGCGAGGAGTTCTACGAGGCCGCCAAGCCGGCGCCGGCCCCCGCGGCCGCCGCCGCCCCGGCCGAGAAGGCCAAGGCCTCCTGATCCGGCGCGGCCCGGCAGGAACCTGAGCACGACCCGTACGTCCCCGAAGGGGCCTCCCGCCATCCGTGGTGCGGGCGGCCCCTTCGGCGTACCCCGCCGCGGGCGGCTGATTGGCGCGGATCGGAAGTGGGTAGGCCGTTCGGTCGGAACTTCTGGAGGTGCCTGCGATGACCGACGCCGCGCCGCGGCTGGCCGCTCTTGCCGAAACACTGTTGGGCGCCCCCCTGCCCGTCCGCATACGGGCCTGGGACGGCACCGAAGCCGGCCCCGCGACGGGCCCCGTCCTGGTCCTGGTGAACCGTCGGGCCCTGCGCCGCATGCTCTGGAAGCCGGGCGAGCTCGGGCTGGCCCGGGCCTACGTCGCCGGCGACCTGACCGTCGAGGGCGACCTCTTCGAACTGCTGGACCGGGTGGGCGGCCTGCTCTGGGAGCGGGAGTCCGCCTCGGCGCCCACCACCCTGCCGAGCGGGCCGGCCAAGCTCGCCGCGCTGCGCCCGTTCCTGCCCGTCCGGGCCGCCGGCGCCGCCGACACGGCGGTGCTGCTGCGCGACCCGGACGTACGGGCCGCCGTGCGCGAGCTGGTGACCCTGGCGCGCCCCTGGGCGGCGCCCGCCCCGCCGCCCGAGGAGGCTCCCCGTCGCGGCGGCCCCGCGCACTCCAAGGGCCGCGACCGGCAGGCGATCAGCCACCACTACGACGTGGGCAACGAGTTCTACGAGCGCGTGCTCGGCCCCTCGATGGTCTACTCGTGCGCCTACTGGGCCCCGGGCGGCACCCTGGAGGACGCCCAGCGGGACAAGCTCGACCTGGTCTGCCGCAAGCTCGGCCTGACCCCCGGCACCCGGCTCCTCGACGTGGGCTGCGGCTGGGGCTCCATGGCCCTGCACGCGGCCCGCGAGTACGGGGCCTCGGTCACCGGCATCACCCTGTCCCGGGAGCAGGCCGCGTACGCCCGCAAGCGGGTCGCGGACGAGGGTCTGACCGACCGGGTCGAGATCCGGGTGCAGGACTACCGGGACGTCAAGGACGGCCCCTACGACGCCATTTCCTCGATCGGGATGGCCGAGCACGTCGGCGCCGACCGCTACCGCCAGTACGCCCGCACCCTGCACGCCCTGCTGGCCCCCGGCGGCCGGTTGCTGAACCACCAGATCGCCAGACCTCCGGAGCCCGACGAAGAGGCGCACCGGATCGACGAGTTCATAGACGCCTACGTCTTCCCCGACGGCGAGCTCTCCCCGCTCGGCACCACCGTCGGCGAGCTGGAACGGGCCGGTTTCGAGGTCCGCGACGTCGAATCGCTGCGCGAGCACTACGCGCTCACCCTGCGCGCCTGGGTGACCCGGCTGGAGGACCACTGGGACGAGGCCGTCCGGCTGACCTCGCCCGGCCGGGCCCGCGTCTGGCTGCTGTACATGGCGGCCTCCGCGCTCGGCTTCGAGCACGCCCGCCTCGGCGTGAACCAGGTCCTCGCGGTCCGGCCGCGCACCGGCGGGGCCGCCGACCTGCCGCTGCGCACGCGGACCTGGGGCGCCGCGTAGGCACACGGCCCCGCGCGGGACGCGAGGGACACGGAGGGGCCCCGGGGCTCACCAAGTAGG
>NZ_JBEZKS010000016.1:0-130742 GCF_040651775.1 Streptomyces sp. NPDC048383 | reverse complement strand
CCGCTACGACAAACGTGCCTACGTCTACCTCGGGACCGTCACCCTCGCGACCCTCATCATCTGGCTCCGCAGCTGATCCAAGAAACAGAACCTAGTGGTCGGCAACGATGACGAGGTGCCGCTGATTCTGATGCTGGAGCCCTGCGGTGACGTCCATCGGATCTTGCCGAAGGAGGAGTGTGTCGTTGTCACACATTCCTCTGCGGGAGATGGATCGTGGCCCGGGACGCAGCTTGGGGACGAGCCGTTCCAGGTTGACCACCGGCGTGACTCGGTCACCGTGTGGGCCAACAGCCACTGCTGTCAGACCCCGACCGCGGGATGAAGGGCAGCGCGACGCTCCTCAGCGCGCACCCCGGAGAGAGCGGCCACTTTCGAGCCGACTACTGACCTGTAAGTCGTCTTGTGGTAGGGGCTGGCGGTCGGTGATCATCGCGGTATGCCGGAGGTATGAGGTATCCGCAGGGTGGTCTGACCGCGGAGAGGCAAGCATTCCGCGAGCGGGTCCGGATGGAAGCGGTGGCGATGCTCGCGCCGGACGGGGGCAGCACCGAGGCCGCGAAGGAGTTACGGGTCAGTGTGCGGTCGGTCAGAGGTGGCGGCGGGCTTGGAGGGAGGCCGGGCAGGACGCGGTTCGTTCCCGTGGCCCGGCCCCGCGTCCGAAGCTGAGCGATGGGCCGTTCGCGATACTCGAGGAGGAGCTGGCCAAAGGCGCGAGTGCGCACGGCTGGCCGGATCAACGGTGGACGCTGGCCAGGATCCAGACGCTGATCGGCCGACGGTTCCACAAGAGCATGAGGTTGTCGGGCATCGCTGTCGGGCATCTCCCAGATGCTCCGACGCCAGGCTGGAGCCCCCAGGTTCCGGCCCGTCGTGCCGTCGAACGGGACGATGCGGCCGTGGCCGGCTGGGTGAAGGAGGTATGGCCGCACCTGGAACCACCGCGGCGGCGCTCGGGGCCTGGATCGTTTTCGAAGACGAAGCAGGATTCTCGATGACGGCGCCGACCACCCGCACCTGGAGTCGGCGCGGATCCACCCACGTCATCCGGGTCCGAGGCCGTTCCCAGCGCCGTTTCCAAAGTCCCGTCCCCGCTTGAACAACCCCAACGAAATGGTCTTCGGCCTCATTCGTTGGGCCTTGAATAAGTCGATCTGAGCGTCCGGGGTGGCGCGGTGGAAGCCATGGAATCCGGAGGGTGGGTTCTGGGCGCAGCCTGTTCATCCGGCGCACCGGGATCGCGGGCGTCGGGCCGAGCGGACCGAGGCCGGCGACTGTCCGGTCGCGGCTGCGCCCCCCTGCCCTGCTTGCTCCGGGCAGACCCAACGACTACAACATTGGCATGGGGCGGGACGGATGGATCGAGTGCGATTGGACCGCATGGCCGGTAGGTCCGAGACACGCCCCGAGGCCGTCTGCCCGCAGCAGCCGAGCCGTCGGCGAGACCCGGTGCTCCCCCAGCCTCAGTCCCTGCGGTTGCGCCTCCAACCCCGGAGCTTATTCTGCGGGCGGCCGCCGGCGGACTTGGCCTCGATCAGCCGGTTCAACAGGCGGTACGCAATGTCATGCCCGTAATGATCAGCAAGGTCGACCGCGCCCATCAGGTGCGGCCGGGGCTGCGCGAGAGGCTCGGCCCCGTAGGCCAGAAGAATCACCGTGGATCGACTATCGGCAGTGACGCCGGCCCGGAGTGCCGTGTCCCCTTCCACATCGATGGCGTGCATCAGGAGGGTCATCCCGCAACACACCTCGTTGGGGTCGGCGCCCTCATCGAGTATCCGCGTCAGGCCGGCCTGATCACCCGACTCCACCGCCTGGTGCATGGGCGTGCAGGCACTGTCGGTCACTCGGACTCCTCACCGAACGACTGGGGTTTGCGCTCCCACTTTGCCGGCTCGCGCAGCTTCGCTTCGCCCACTCCCACCCCGTTTCACGGTACACAACGCCCGCTCCGTTGGGATTCTCCCGTCAAATCCCGTGATCGCCTGGCAGATTTTACATCGGGACGGTATGAGCGGAGCCGGCGCGCTCACGCACGTGCGGGCGTCTCGGCTGGGGCAGACGTCAGGCGGCGAGTATGTTCCACTTGCCGTCCACGCTCCAGAACCCCACCTGCGGGAGGCTGGCCAGCAGGCCGCGACCGCGTCATCGGCATCCGTCCGGCGGTCGACGGTGTGTCCCGGCCGGGTACAGCTGAGCCGACGAGTGGGGCCGGCGCCGCCCACGCGTGAGCCGCCGCTCGGGCGTCGTATGCGTACGACCTCGCACCGTCACCCCCGCCGCATCGAGTTCGCCGGCGCCCCGGGCGGGTAGGAGTCAATCGGGGCACCGCTCGGCCGGCCCGGGGCGCGCGCCCTTGAGTAGCGACTGTCGGACCGGGGTCACCGGTCGGTGTGAGTGACCGACACGATGCGAAGGAACGGGACATGCCGGTGACGCGCAGGCAGCCCGAAACCACCTACCCGCTCGCCCCGCTCACGGCGCGGGACGCCGTGGAACCGAGCACGGAGACCCTCGTCCCCCCGGTCGGCTCGCACAACGAGTGGGACCCCTTGGAGGAGGTCGTCGTCGGCCGGCTCGACGGCGCCGCCATTCCCTCCGACCATCCCGTGGTCAGCTGCAACATTCCGACCTGGGCAGCCAGGTTGCAGGGCGTCGCGGCCGGCCGCCGCTACCCGCGACGGCTGATCGAGCCGGCACGACAGGAACTCGACCGCTTCATCGCCCTACTGGAATCGCTCGACGTCACCGTGCGCCGCCCCGACAGCGTCGACCACACGCGGCGCTTCAGCACACCGGACTGGGCCTCGCGCGGCTTCTGCAACACCTGCCCGCGCGACAGCATGCTCGTCATCGGCGACGAGATCATCGAAACCCCCATGGCCTGGCCGTGCCGGTACTTCGAGACGCACTCCTACCGCACCCTCCTCAAGGACTACTTCAGGCGCGGGGCCCGCTGGACGGCCGCCCCCAAACCGCAGCTGACCGACGAACTCTTCGAGCCCGACTTCCGGCCCCCCGAACCCGGCGAGCCCATGCGGTACGTCCTCACCGAGTTCGAGCCGGTCTTCGACGCGGCGGACTTCGTTCGCGCCGGACGCGACCTGTTCGTCACGCGCAGCAACGTCACCAACCGGACCGGCATCGAGTGGCTGCGCCGTCACCTCGGACCCGGGTACCGCATCCACGAGATCGAGAGCCGCTGCCGCACCCCCATGCACATCGACACGACCTTCATGCCGCTCGCACCCGGGAAGGTGCTGGTCAACCCCGACTACGTGGACGTCGACCGGCTGCCCGGCATCCTGGACGGCTGGGACGTCCTGACCGCTCCCGAGCCCGACCCGATCGGGGAGACCGTGCTCAAGCTGACCTCCCTGTGCGGGAAGTGGCTGAGCATGAACGTCCTCATGATCGACGAGAAGCGCGTGATCGTGGAACGGCACCACACGGCCATGCTGCGCGCCATGGAGGGCTGGGGGTTCGAGCCCATCCCGTGCGACCTGTTGCACTACGCGCCGTTCGGCGGGTCCTTCCACTGCGCCACGCTCGACGTCCGCCGACGCGGCGCACTCGCCTCGTACTTCGACTGAACGACCACGGGACCGCCCGCCACCCGCCTCCACGTCGGGAAGCGGCCCCTGTCCGTCCAGAAACGTGGGCCGCCGGTGGCCAGCGCACCACGACAGGCCCCTCCGGTAGGCCCGGGCCGCTGACAGGCGGCGGCCCGGGCGAGGACCCGGTACGAGGAGCCGGGGGAGGCGCGCGTGACGGCTTCGACGCCTTGATCACACCAGTCATTGTGTGATCATCCACTGCTTCAGGTGCTCCCTGCCCGAACGCGAGGCGGCAGCGCTCAACCTGCTCGGCCACCTGCTCCACGAAACAGCACATGATCTTGTGGGGGATGACGTGCTCGTCTTGGCTATGGATGAGAGCGGCTGGCTCCAGGCTACGAGTTCACAGACTGCCTCCAGCGCAGATCGAGCAGCATCACGTCATGGAGGTCCGCGCTTCCGCCCCATGGCCGCGCCTCGCCGATCTTGCGGTATCCCCACGCCCGGTATGCAGCCGACGCGGCCTTGCCCGCCGGGTGGACGTTCAACAGCACCCGCTCGGCTCCGATGCCGTCGAGCAGCGTCTTGTGCAGACGCCGCGCAACACCCTGTCCGCGCCACGGTCCGCGCACGGCGACTTCCATGAGCCCGAAGGTGCGGTGCCCGTCCTCGCGCCGCATGTCGTCGGGCACGGGCTCGGTCAGTTCGTCCCACCACACGGTGTCGGGCCCGAGCGGGTATCCGTATGCCATGCCGATCGGCTCGCCCTCCGAGGTACGGGCCAAGACAGCGCGAAAGGTGCGGTTGCGAGCCTGTACGGGGAAGCGGCGGAAGGCTGCGGCGACGTCGTCCGCGGTCTCGTTGTACGGAGGCTCCGCGAACGCTTCGCCGTAGATCAGCTTGAACGCGTCCTCGGCCTTCACTGCGGCCGATCCATCCATGCGCCCTATCGCGATGATCCCTTGCTGCGTCATGTGGTCCCCCTCGAACCCTCACGCAAATGCGTTCGCCGCGCACTCGTGGCCGCTGAAACTTCCGGATCTTACCCAGCAAGGGCAGTGAGACGGTGCTGGGCCAGTATGGGCAGACGGTTGGGGAAGGTACAGACGTCGATCACTCGGCTGATCGTGAGCAAGACGCGGCCGGCGCCGGGACGGCCTCACTCAGCTCCACACGCCCGGCGTCGTCCACCGAGGCGTAGTGGCACTGGATGGCGTAGTGGCGGCCTGCATGAACGCGCAGCTCGGGCATGTCCGCAGACTGCCCCAGCTGCCACGTCGGAGTCTCGCGAGTACCCGCTCAGCGCTCGATGCGCGCCCCAACCGGCATTTGCGGGACAACGCTTACGAGCTCGTGCATGGTTGGCGTTGCGACGCTGGATCTTGATCCCTGACCATGTTCATGTGGTGGGGACAGCGACTCGTGCAGCTGTCATCAGCGATCGGCGGATTACAGGTCTGTCGGCCGATGTGATCGCCGAACTCGTCGCCGAGGTAGGTCCGTTATGGCACGAACGGCACCAGGCGAGACTGGAGTCCAGGCCACGCAAGCGAGCCGTTGGCGCCGGCGCAAGTCGTCGTCTCCATGACGTGAACCCAGGGCAACGGCCCTGCCGGCCACCGAGAACGCCGCCCGCCACAACGAGAAGAACCCGCCCCACGCTCCTATCTCCCACACCGCCTGCCCAGGGGTGTCCGGGGTCGGCCGGGGTCAGGTGCTCGGCAACGCGGCGAGCCAGGTCGAGGCACAGGGTGACGGTGCGGCCGACCGTGCGCAGCCGGCCCGCCGCGTCGTGGCGGCCCAGGACCAGGAGCTGCGGGCGCGCGAGGGCGCCTGCCGTGCGGCCGGTGTCCCCCGCACCCCCCGCACGACCACCCTGCGGTGGGGCCCTGCCCCGGTCTCGTCCCCCACCGGCCCACCCACAGCTCCGAGGCATCGTTCCACCATCCGCATGAGCCCCCGCGTCAGCGCGTTGATCCGTGGACTGGTCGGAGGCACAGGGTCGGCAGCGTGCGCGGCAGCGGACATGCCGAGGGCTGTACCGGCGAGGACGAGAGCGGCGAGTGCGCGCCGAGCGGTGTTGTTCATGTACTGGGCATCCTCGACTCACCACCGCGGCCTACCCTGAAAGGGGCGGCCGGCCGGTGAGCGGCCCCGGCCGTCACCCGGTGGGCACCTGCTCCTCCCCCACTGTGCAGGTGCCCACCACCGTCACGTCAGCGGGTCCCACACCTCAGGACCCCCGCCGCGCCACTCCGCAACCTCCGGGTCGGTCAGGTCGAGGGCGAAGCGGAAGCGGTCATCGTGAAGCTCGGCGTATGGATCACCAACACAAAAACCCGACGCGCCAAACTCACCAAGGAGCCGCTCGGCGCCCTCGCGAAGCTGGGCGTGGACTGGGCGCGGTAACGGGGGCAGCGCGCGGGCCCGGATGGAGGTGCCAGGACTGGGCCACCAAGCCGTGAAGCGTACATATCGCGTACGTGAGGCGTTGCTACGGCGTACGGATGGCGGACGGCGGACGGCGTCCGAGTAGGGCGGCTCCGGGAACGAGGGGCGCACCGAGGCGGCCGCACTGGTTGGCGGGAATACGCAAGGAGACAACCGCGGTGGCCACCGGGGCCGCCGAACCACCAGGGGGCATGGCTCGGCTTACGGCCCACACTTGGAAGGCAGAAGCCCCTGCGTCACAATCGCCGACCGCGGTCCACTTCTGCCGCGATGGTCGCCATCTCGTAAAGGCACGCAAAATAGGCGCTACCTACACCGTCGTCACTAATGAGAGGGAGGATTTTACCGAGAGTCTCGATCTTTCCGGGAAAGATGCGGCGGCACCTGTCATCGAGTTGACCGCTCAGGACTGAGGACACACAACCCGCGAGAAAGTCGTGCATGAGCACCATGCATTCCCCCTCCGGCTCCCGGCTATAGAAACCCTGAGGGAAGGGGACAGTCCGGAATTCCTCCCACATGAGCGACAGTTGCCCCAATGACGCTTTCGCCACTTCGGCTCCCATTTTTCCCTATCTGTGGATCTCACAAGCGATTGCAAGACAGTAGATTATACGCGGGGGAAGCCACCACCCACCCCCGCCTGTACCGTGTTCATGCGACTGTTGCTCAGCCAGTCGAACCACAAGTAGACAGCAAGTCGCGGCTAACGAGCTGGCCGCCCGCGCGCACTGGTCCCCGCAGCGCTGGGCGTACTCCTCGTTCGACAGGATCAGTGGACCTTGTGGCGAACGCCGAGACGAGCAGTTGTCAATTGCCTTTTGAGCTCGGCTCCTCCGCCTCGGCCTTGGTCTTGGCGAGGTAGAGCACCGCGTAGGGGGAATTGAACCACCTCGCATGCGGATGCCCGATGTGAACCTGCGTGGTGATCGTCGAGTGCTGTTCCGGGCCGCCGGCTAGAAACACCTCAAGTTCGAAGACGATGTCGTCGAGGTCTTCCTCCACGTCGACAGTCAGTGCGGCGACAGCGAAGTGCAGCACGATCGCACCCGGCCGCGGCTCGACGGCGATACCGAGAAGATCCGGTCCAATGAGTCTCAACGAGGCCTGCCCTGCTTGAATCAGCAGATAATTCCGCCGCAGCAGGTCACGTTCTTCGTCCGCCGTGATCTGCGGGTTGTAGTACTGCTTGGCGGGATGATCCATTCCCGCAGCGTACCGACCCGGCCGAACAGGGTGGACACGAGGAGGAGCCCGGCCTTCGGGTTTACATCAAGGCCGCGCGCAGGATAACCCGCCCCTCCCCCGATATGCAGTTTGCTGCCAAGGACTCAGGCGGCCAGGTGTTATGACCCTCTTTCCCCCTTCCTGACGCTCGCCGAAGGCTAGGTTCGGCTGTGACCGACCAACCCCGCCCGGGAAAAAGAAGGACCAGGATGGCCGACGAAATCTGCGACATCGACGAACTGGCGAAGGCCATCGGCGCCGGCACCGCCGAACCGCCCGGCCGCGCCGGGCTGGTGGGCATCGACGGACCGGGCGCCTCCGGGAAGAGCACGCTCGCGGCGCTCCTCGCCGACCGGCTCGACGGCGCGGCGGTCGTCCACATCGACGACTTCTATCGCCCCTCCGCCGAACGCCCGGCGGACACCGACCAGATCGCCGGCAATTTCGACCTCCCCCGACTGCTCGACCAGGTCCTGCGGCCCGCCTCCGCCGGCACCATCGTCCGCTACCAGCGCTACGATTGGGACCACGACCGCCTCGCGGAGTGGACCGAACTGGCCCCTGGTACGCCGCTAATCGTCGAGGGTGTACACGCCCTGCACCCGAACCTGGCCGAGGCCTACACCTACCGGATCTTCTGCGACGCCCCGCGAGACCTGCGGCTGCGCCGGGGCCTGAACCGAGATGGCGCGGAGGCCCGTCCGCTCTGGGAAGACGAGTGGATGCCGGCCGAGGACCGCTATCTGGCCACGCACATCCCGCAGTCGCGCGCGGACCTCGTACTGGAGAGCTCGGCCCCCGAGGCGACGGAAGGCCCCTCCTTCACCGTCGCCACGCACAACGTCACTTCTTAGCATCCGAGCTGTCGTCGGCTGTGGCCCCGCCTCCGAACCGGGCCACAGCCGGCCCCATTACCCGGGCGTGCCCCACCACTTCGGAGGCAATCCATGAACGCAGCCGCGCGCTCCCCCGCCTCACCCCGCGCCGCGCACCCGCACACCGCGCACGCCCGCCCTGCACGCCGGGCCGTGCTGCTCGGGCCGGCCTTCGTCGCTGCCATCGCCTACGTCGACCCGGGCAACTTCGCCCCCAACTTCGCGGCCGGATCCTCCCTCGGCAACCAGCTGCTCCGGGTCGTCGCCGGCGCCTCCGCATTGGCGGTCCTCGTTCAGTTCCTCTCTGCGAAACTCCGCCTTGCGACCGGACGCGACCTCGCCTCCCTCTGCCGGGGCCGCTACCCGCGGCCTGTCGTCGCCGGCCTCTGGGTGACCGCCGAACTGGTGCTCCTGGCAACGGATCTGGCCGAGGTCGTCGGGGGCGTCATCGGGCTCGAGCTGCTCTTCGGTACCCCGCCGTTGCCGGCCGCCCTGATCACCTGTGCGGTGTCCTTCGCCCTGCTGGCCCTGCACTCCCGAGGCGTCCGGACCTTCACCCGTGCCATCACCGGACTGCTAGCGGTGATCACCCTCGGTTTCCTGTTCAACATCGTCCGGGCGGGTGTCGACCCCGGCGCCGTCGCGGGCGGGCTGGTCCCGGGCCACCCCGGGCCAGACGGCGTGCTGCTCGCCTTGGGCATCCTCGGCGCCACCGTCATGCCGCACGCGATCTTCCTGCACAGCGCCCTCGCCGCGGCCAACCGCTCGGGCGACCCGCGAGCCGCCCTCACCCGCACACGCCGCGAGATCCTCGTCGCGCTCGGCCTCGCGGGACTGGTCAACGCCGCCATGGTGGTGCTGGCCGCCCGGGTGTTCCACAACGATGCCCTCAGCGGCAGCCAGGGTGTGGCCACGCTGGAGGAGATCCACGCGGGCCTCGCCCCGCGCCTCGGCGAAGCCGCCTCCCTCGCGTTCGCCCTCGCCCTGCTGGCCTCCGGCTTCGCCTCCTCGGCCGTCGGTACGCTGGCCGGCCAGATCGTGATGGAAGGCTTCCTCCGGTGCGGGATCCCCCTGCTGGCCCGCCGCACCGCGACCATGGCTCCGGCCTTGGCCGTCGTCGCCCTGGGCGTCAGCACCACGTCCGCCCTGGTCTGGTCACAGGTACTGCTGACACTCGGCCTGCCCTTCGTCCTGGTACCGCTCATCGCACTCACCCGCGACCGCTCCCTCATGGGCCCACTCGCCAACCGGCCCGCCACGACGACCTGCGCCGCGCTCGCCGCCGCTCTGGTCGTCCTCCTGAACCTGATGCTCCTGAGCCTCTGACCCAACTCCCACCCCCGGCACGGAGGAGAAGCCGGACCGACCCGACACTGATGGGTGAACCGTGGTCGCCGTGCTGGGTGGCCCTGCGTCACATAGGGAGCGAGAACAGCCGTATTGGCCCTGAGGGCCGGCGGGCGTCGTCGCGCAGGGGCGTCATCATGGTCCGCAGCGGCATGGTCACCAGGCGGCCTTCGGGTTGTTCGACGAGTACGTCGTTGTCGAGCGGGTGCCATCCGAGGCGCTTGTAGAGCGACACGAGAGGCGGCCGGCAGAACAGGAGTGCGTGCTCAGGACCCATCGTGCGGGCGTGCTCCAGGGCAGCTGTGACGACGCGCCGAGCCAGGCCATGGCCTCGCACGCTGGGTGCGACGGCCACCCCGCCGACGCCCACCACCTCTGTCGCGGCGCCGCCGATCGCGACAGCCAGTCGCAGCAGGCCGGCGTGTGCCACGAGCCGGTCTTCAAGTCTGATGCCGAAGTGTTCTTCTTTCGGCAGCCAGGTCAGACCGGTCGAGGCGACGCCGAAGGGATCATCGCTGTTGCCAAGGATCTCCTCCTGGTCCGCCTTGGTGTACTGGGGGAGCCGCATCACGGTCGGTGCCACAGAAGATCGGTTCTCAGACATTGCTACATGATGATCTCTCCGCCGAGCACTGGCCAAGCGATTCTCCGCCGACATTGCAGGGGCTCACGTTAGCCAAGGGCTGTCCTGTAAAGGATCTCCAGTGGCGGGCTCAGCTCGGGGCGGCGCCTCCGTCATGCGGTCTGCTCGTGGTTGCGCCACTTCAGGCACTTCGGGGGAAATCAGGGTGGTCGTTGTAGGGCGACGCGAGGTCGAGCAGGTCGTCACAAGGCCCGGGGTCTCCGTCGAGAAATGGCAGTCATCGCGGTCGTCCCACGGAAGTTCCGGGTCGCCTACGGCCGGACTGAGGGCGTGACGAGCCAGGATGCGCCGCTTGGCCTCGACCTCACGTAGAACGCGGGCCGGGTCGTGCAGGGCCACATGCAAGGCAGTCGTGGGGTGGACACCTGCGAGCTTCACCTGACAGAAATCGACCGTGTGCCCGTCGGCAGACCACCGACCGCATCCGTCACCGTCGCAGCGCCGGGCCAGGTCGGCCTCTTCGTCCAGCCGCGCCTTTAGGAACGTCACCAGGTCTTCGCTCATCGGGACATCCTCGCTGGCGCGCCTGGTTGCATCGCCTGATTTCCATCGTGCGAGCACGCTGTCTCTCGCCCGTCCGCGCTGAAATGATCTTGCTGTGCTGGTGTGATCACGGCGTCGGAGCCGTCTTGGACAGCCCCGCTCGCGGGGCTGAGCCCGCGCTGCTTCGGGAAGCTGGTAGCGATGCTGCGGCGCGAGGGTGCGGACTCGGTCCGCAAGGGCCGGCGATGGAGCCTTCCGTTGGAGGACCGGGTACTGCTGGTCGCGGTCTACTGGCGCACGCACTTGACGATGCGCCAGCTCGGCCCGTGTTCGGGGTCTCGAAGTCCGCCGCCGACCGCATCATCGACCACATCGGGCCCATGCTCGCGCTCCAGCCCCGCAAGAGGTTCGCCAAGAACACCCTGCTCATCGTCGACGGCACCCTGGTACCCACCCGCGACCACACCATCGCCGAGCAATCGAAGAACTACAGATACTCCACCAACCACCAGGTGGTCATCGACGCCGACACCCGACTCGTCGTGATGATCGGCCGCCCGCTCCCCGGAAACCGCAACGACTGCAAGGCATGGGAGGAATCCGGCGCCAAAGCCGCCGTCGGCAAGACCACACGATCGCCAACGGCGGCTATCCCGGCACCGGACTCGTCATGCCCCACCGCCGGCGCGAGGGCGAAGGTCTGCCCGAGTGGAAGGAAGCGCACAACCGGTCCCACAAACGGGTCCGCGCCCGAGTCGAGCACGTCTTCGCCCGCATGAAGACCTGGAAGATCCTCCGTGACTGCCGCCTTGAAGGCGACGGCGTCCACCACGCCGTGCTCGGCATCGCCCGGATGCACAACCTCGCTCCCGCCGTATAGGCAAGCGGGCCGCACGGCGGCCCACCATGCCCGAGGCCACTTCAAGATCTTTACGGGACAGCCCTTAGCCTGTCCGCGCGGGCTGATCGCTCCTCCGGAGCGCGGTCCGAGCACATGTTCCAGGACCTGCCGACGGCCGGACTCAGCGACCCCGACGCCGACGTCGGTAGTAGGCCACCGTGGCTACCGCGAGCAGCGGCCCCCAGGCCGGCAGTGGCAGATAGCAGGCGGTCATCAGCCAGTAACGCCCGCCGTCGGGGAATCCGATGGCGCCCATGTTGTCCGCATCGTTCCAGCCGAACGCACCGGTGAACGTGATGAGGGTGACGAGCGCCGCACCGAGCGAGGCAGGGATCACCGCGGCCGATACGGGAATTCTCCGGCCGCCCAGGACCGGTACCCAGCGCGGAAGTTCCTCGCCCCATCTGTGGACTAGGCCCAGGGTGAGCAGCCCGAGCGCCTCGGCGAACAGGCTGAGTCCGATCAGATGGGGGGACCCCTTGCCCGGGAAGTTCTCCGGGCGAAGGACCTCATCAGTGAATCCGGAGTCCCAGCCCAGAGCGACGGCGATACGCCACAGCCCGGACGGCACCAGGGTCAGCGCGGCGGCGTGCGCCACCAGGCGGACCGAACGGGGGACCTGCGGCGCTGCCAGTACGGGCGTCCCGGCCAGGGTCTCAGCCACGGCGGATCGCCGCCTCGGGCTGCGCGGGAGACTTGGTGATCTCGGCGTGGACCACCTTGAAGCCGCCCTTGATCACGGTCGTGAACGGTGCGGGGGCCATGCACGTACCGGCCTGCGGCCTTACAGGCCGGCCGTTCTCGTCGACGTGCTCGGGGTCGACGTTCACCACCCCCCAGGAGAAGCCGAGCCGGTCCGGCTCGCCCTTTCCGCCCTGCTGGACGCTGATGCCCAGCCGGGCGCCGACCTCCTCTACGTTCGACTTCGTCACGACTGCGGTCAGGGTCGCCGTCCGGCCGCTGGTGACCAGGCAGTCCACCCGGGCCTCCGCCCACCCCGTGGCTCCGCCCCGGGGGGTGTGGGAGAACTTCAGCGTGCCCCGGGCATCTGTGGGCAGCCCCTCGGGGGCATTGGGGGGCACCGGCCGGGTGAACGGCGTCTGTTCGGCGTGGATGGTGAAGCGGATGTCGTCGTTGATCGACTCGATGTAGGAGATTCGCGCTTCCCCATGGACGCTCGCGGTCTTCGCCGGGTTCTTCTCGACGGACGCAGCCGGGGCTGCAGGAGCGGGACCGGCAGCGACCAGCCCGGCGAGGACGGCGATGGCTGCTGTAGCGCCGATTGCGGTGACGCGCATGAGGAACTCCCGTGCTTTGGAGGGTGTTTGTGCTGCCGTGGTCGATTGAACGGCTCAAGCTTCATCCCTGAAGTTCTTTGATCCCATCCGCCGATCGGCATAAAGATCGCGCCGACCGCCCGGCCCTCCTATGCCGTTCGGCAGAGAGCCCCGCCGCATCGCACACCCGTACGCTGATCATCATGTGGGAATCAACCGGCCCGGCCGTCAAGGTGCTGGGCGCGCTGCCGTCTCTCGCGGCCGCAGGCACGCTGGTGTGGGTCGTTGCCCGCCCCCGTGCCGCAGTTCGTCAGCGGCTCGGCCGTCTCGCCCGCCCGACCACGGTCTGCGCAGTCCTCTCCCTGATCACCAGCTTCGCCCTGCCGAAGGCCGGTTTCGGCTCCGGCTGGAAGCTGGCGGAGACCGCCGTCCTGCTCCTCCTCCTGGCCGTGGTCACCCGCTGGTCACCCCTGCGCGAACTCAAGTCGGCCCTCCCGCTGACCGCCCTCGCGGTGACCCTCTGGCCGCTGCCGCTGGTCACCGGTGAGTCCTTCCTGGAATACATCGGAATCGCCACCTTCTGGCTACTTCCCGTAGCCGCCGCGGTGGCGGCCGGCGCCTACCCCCGCCGCCAGGAACTGCGTCGCCGGAGCGCGGTGGCCGAAGCCCGCAGCGCCCAGCGTCTTCAGCTGTCCCGCGACTTGCACGACTTCGTCGCCCATGACATCAGCGGGATCGTCGTCCAGGCCCAGGCGGCCCGCTTCGTCGCCACCACCGACCCCTCCCAGGCGGTGCTCGCCCTGGAACGCATCGAGAAGGCGGGCCTGAGCGCCCTGGCCGCGATGGACCGGACCGTACATATGCTGCACGGTCCGGAGGCACCCGCCACCGAGCCGCTCCCCGATGTGTCCCAACTGCCCTGGCTGGTAGAGAACTTCACCTCAGCGGGAGCCACCGAGGCGCATTTGGACCTGCCTCCCCTGGTCACGGAGGCGCTCTCCCGCGAGGCGGGCTCAGCCGCGTACCGCATCGTCGTCGAAGCGCTGACCAACATCCGCCGGCACGCCCCCGACGCCTCCCGCGCCACCGTCGCGTTCACCCCCACGGCCACCACCGTGGAGATCCGGGTCACCAACGACCGCGGTGCCCGCTCCGCCCCGGCCCGCCGCCGCGTCTCCCGGGGCGGCCTCGGCCTCCCCGCCCTCACCGAGCACGCCCAAGCCCTCGGTGGAACCCTCTCGGCGGGGCCGCACGGCGACGGCGGCTGGCAGCTCACCGCCGTCCTGCCTGCCACGCTCCCGAAAGAGACCCCGTGACGACGCCCCTCGGCCCGACCCGCATCCTGATCGCCGACGACCAGGAGGACGTACGCAGCGGCTTCCGCCTGATTCTCGGTTCGCAGCCCGATATGACCGTGGTCGGCGAGGCGGCGGACGGCCTCACCGCCGTTGACCTCGCCCGCACCCTGCGCCCTGACCTGGTCCTCGCCGACATCCGCATGCCGGGCCTGGACGGCCTCGAACTCACCCGGCGCCTCGCGGGCCCCGGCGTACCCGACCCGATGCGCGTCCTCGTCGTCACCACCTTCGACCACGACGACTACGTACGTACGGCACTGCACGACGGCGCCTGCGGGTTCCTGCTCAAGCGCTCGGGTCCCGGGCTGCTGATCGAGGGGGTCAGGGCGGCGATGGCCGGGGACATCCTCATCAGCCCCCAGATCACGGTCCGGCTGCTCCAGACCCTCGCCCCCGCCCCGGCAGCGCCCACGACCCTGTCACCTCTCACCGCCCGGGAAGGCGAGATCGCCCGGCTGGTCGCCGAGGGCCTCACCAACGCCGAGATCGGCGAGAAGCTCTTCATCTCGGCGGGCACCGCCAAGACCCACATCGCCAACGTCCAGGCGAAGCTGAAGGTCCGTAACCGGGTGGGCATCGCCGCCTGGGCCTGGGAGAACGGCCTGGCCGGCCCAGTCCCACGGGAGTAGCCCGCAGGCCCGGGGCGCCTGACCCGTCGACCGAGGCGTTCTTGCAGAAACGCGCGGGTGAGATGGGCGTATGAGAAGACCGTCCGGCTGAGTACCGTGCATCCGGACGGGTCTCCGCATGTGACACCCGTCTGGGTCATCTGCTTGCAGGCAGTTGGTGGATCGGTGCGGACGGAGGTTCAGTCAGGCGCGAAGCACAGTGACGCGTCCTTCCCGGGGCGCCGTGCGCGATGGTGGTCGGAGGACCGACCGGGTGGTCGGGCGGGAGCGCGAGGGCGGGGTCCTCAGGGTTGGGCGCCGCCCGTTTCCGCGTGGTGCACGAGCCGGGAGAGTTCCGTCCGCGAGCGCACTCCCAGCAGCGCGAAGACATTGCGCAGGTGGTGGTCGACGGTGCGGGGGCTGACCGAGAGGCAGAGCGCCACCTCACGGTTGGTGGCGCCCTCGGCGACGCTGCGCGCGATGCGCAGTTGCTGCGGTGTCAGCCGGGCCAGGCCGCCCGCCGGTGCGGGGGCGGAGGAGTCACCGGTGGCCCGCAGCTCGGCGCGCGTCTGCTCGGCCCAGGCCGGGGCCCCGCAGCGCTCGAAGGCGACCAGCGCGTCCCGCAGCCGGTTCCTCGCCTCCGCGGGACGGCGTCGGCGGCGCAGCCACTTTCCGTACAGCAACTGGGTGCGGGCCCGCTCGAAGTCGCCGTGCGCCGTGTCGTGCCGGGTCAGCGCCAGAGCGTAGTGGGCGTCGGCGGTGTCGTCCGACGTGGCGACCAGGGCGCGGCACCGGTCCAGTTGCGCCGGTGCTTGCGGGTCGGCGCCCTGGGCGGCCCAGCGGGCGAACTCCTCGACTGCCGCGCCGGCTTCCGTCGTGGCCCCGGACATCACGGCGGCCTCGACGAAGCAGGGCAGGGCGAGCATGCGTACGGCGAAGTGGCCGCGTCCGGGCCCCGGTCGGGTCAGGGGGCCGAGCCGGGCGGCGGCCTCGAAGGGCCTGCCGCGGCACAGGTCCGCGCGCGCCGAGGCCCATTCGGCCAGGGTGACGGTCTGGAGGAGGCCGTGCGGGCGGGCGATCTCCACGGCGGCACCGGCGTGCCCGGCGACGGCGGCCGCGTCGTCCTCGACCGAGGCGACCAGGGCGAGGATGGCGTGCTGACCGGCGGCCACGTTGCGCTGGCCGGCCCGGTGGGCGGCGCGGAGGCCCTCCTGCGCGTGAGCCCTGGCCCCCGCGTGCCGACCGGCGCGCAGCTCGGCGTACGCGAGGTGTTCGAGGATCCGGGGGGTGAGGGCGGCCAGCCCTCTGGCTCGCGAGACGGCCAGGGCCCGGGCGTTGGCCCGACATGCTGCCGGGATGTCGCCGAGTACCAGCGCGGCCACGCCGGCCCGCAGCAGGCGGGTGGGGTCGTCGTCGTGGAGCGCACGGTCGACCACCCGGCGCAGCGCCGGCGCGGCTTCGGTCAGGTGTCCGGCGAGCGCGGTGCGCAGGCCCGTTCGGTAGTCGCGCCGTGGATCGTGCGAAGGGGGCGGGACCGGTGGGTCCGACCGTACGTGCGTCCCGTGTCGGGCCAGGGCGTACGGGACAGCCGCAGACGGCGGCGCCTCGGTGACGGTGAGGTCGTCGGGGAGGGCCGGGAGGGGTGTCTCGGCGAGGGCGGAGAGGCAGGCGTCGGCGTCGCCCGCGGCCCACGCCGCGTCCATCGCTTCCATCCTGGCCTCCAGGGCGGCTTCCGCGTCGGACGGGCCGAGCCGCTCCGCGGCCATGAGCAGCGCCTGGTAGGCGTCCCCGACCGGTCCGTCCCTCAGGACGAGGCTGCCCCGGACGAGTTCCGTGCGCCCGTGCACCGTGTCGGGGGACGTGCCGTCCCGAGTGGCTGCCAGCAGCCGTCGTGCCGTGCGGGAGTGTCCCGCGAGGCGGGCGTACTCCGCCGCGGCGGTCAGGCGTGCGGTACGGGCCTCCTCGTGGGCGGTGAGTTCGGCGGCTCGGGAAAGGGCGGCCGAGCGTTCCATCCCGGACGTCGGCGTGCCGGGAGCGGCCGCTGCGACGAGGTCGGCGGCGAGGGGGGTGTCGGGGCCTTGCGCGGCCAGGGCGAGGTGGAGGAGGTGGCGCAGTCGGTACCGGTCGGCGTCGATGACAGTGGCGAGCAGGGCATGAGCGGCCCGGCGCTGGGAGGACGGCACGCCGGTGTAGGCGGTCCGCCGGAGCAGGGAGCTGCCGAACGTGACGCGGTGGCCATCGTGGTGTACGAGTTTCGCCGTCTCGGCGGGGTCGAGTGCGGCGGGGTCCAGTCCGGCCTCGCGGGCGGCGCGCAGGACCAGCGCGGCGTCCGCGCCGACGGCTTCGGGGTCGGTTTCGTGGGCGGCGGCCGCCAGGAGCAGGAGGTGTCGCGTAGGCGCCGGCAGGGGGGCGAGGCGGCTGCCGAAGGTGGCCCACAGGGCGGCGCCGTCCACGAGGGGGCGGGGCAGCGGGCGGTGGCCGCCGAGTTCGTCCGGGGTGAGGCGCTGGGCGAGGGCCACGAGGACGGCGGGGTTCCCTTCGGCTTCGGACAGCAGCTCCGCGCGTACGGACGTGTCCACGGCCGCACCGGTGAGGTCGTGCAGCAGAGCGGTTGCCGCGCTGTCATCGAGGGGGCCGAGGCGGACCAGGGGCAGCCCCGTGAAGTCGGGGTCGTCCGCCCGGTGTTCCGTGATCGTGAGCAGGAGCCCGAGCGGACGGTCCGGGTCGGGGTGTCGCGCCGCCGCGCCGAGAACGGCGCGTGAGGGCGCGTCCCACAGGTGTACGTCGTCCACGCAGACGAGCGGTGGCTCGTCTCCGGGGGCGTACTGCCGTAGCAGTTCGGGCAGGTCGGCCGCCGACGAGCCTCGTCCGAACGCATAGCGTGGCGGCGCCCCGTCCCACTCCTCGGCTGCCGCGCACAGCAGCGCGTGGATGCCGCCGTAGGGGCGGGGGTTGTGCGGGAGGGGGCGGGGGCGCAGCACGGGTCCGACCGTGAACTCGTCGGCGGCCCGGGTCAGAAGAGCGCTGCGGCCCAGTCCCGGCTCCGCGGCGAGGAGCAGTGCCCCTCCGCGTCGGGACCGGAGTTGGTCCGACAGGGCTTCCACGGCTGCCGTTTCGGTCGTCCGGCCGTATATCCGGCAAGGACTTCCCACGGTCGTCTGTCCGGTCACGCCGGTGAGGTTACTTCTGTGTAAACGATGGCGGAAGCCTTGGCGCAGCCGGTGGAGGGCCCGAGAGGGCACTGCCTCCACCGGCCGGGGGGCGGTTCAGGAGGTATGGGGGCAGTTTCCCCTGTACTCCTCGATGGTCGGGCCGGGGCTCGGCAGCGGGCAGAGGAACTGTTCGTAGCGGGTGTCGTTGTCGATGAACCGCTTGAGCCACGCGACGCTGTACTTGGCGATGGGGGTGTTGGAGGTGTTCGGAGTGAAGTGCGTGGCGTTGTTGAGTTCCACGTACGCCTTGTCGAGCGAGCTCGGCAGGCTCGTGTAGAAGGGTTCCGAGTGCGTGAGCACGGGTGCGATGGTGTCACCGTCGGCCCCGACCACGAGGGTCGGTGTCTGGATCTCGGGCCAGGACTTGTCGAGGTTCCAGCCGGTGAGCGCGATGGCCGCCTGCAGCGAGGGACGGGACTTGGCGGCTTCCAGCGTTCCGCCGCCGCCCATGGAGTGGCCCATCACCCCGAGTCGGCTGCTGTCGATCCTGGCGCGGACGGCACTGCGCTGGGTCAAGTAGTCGAGGGCGGACAGGAGCTGCCGGCCTCTGCTGTCGGGCTGATCGAGGGTGGTGAGCGTGTCGATGGTCATGACGACGAAGCCCTGGGAGGCCAGTCGTGGGCCGAGCCAGGCCATGGACGACTGGCCGGCGGTGTAGCCGGGTGAGATCGTCACGGCGCCGAAGGTGCCGTCAGCCGTGGTGGTGGGGTAGTAGATGGTGCCGCCGCCGAAGCCCGTGACGCCCAGGGAGGAGACGCTGGTCTGGGACACCGCGTAGGGTCCGCGGACGGCCTCGATGCTCGACGTGGTCGGCGCGGGGCCCCGCTCGTACGGATTGGTGGCGGCCTGGGCACCGGATGCCGTGAACGAGGCGAGCCCGGCGATGGTCACGAGGGCGGCCAGGGCGGACACGAGCGGACGGAGCCGCGCGCTCCCGACGCCGGTGGGGTCGGCGGACCGGCCCTTCGAGGCGGTGGCGTCGCCGCCGCGGCGGGGTCGGAGCGCGTTCTCGGTGTGTTGCTGATGCACGACGGAGTCGTCCTCTCGGTCGTGGCGGAGCCCGCCCGCCGGTCCCCGGCGACGCGCCGAAGGGGGTGAGCTCCGCCGCTTTCGTTGGCGGGACCACTGTCACGGCGCGTTCGGAAGGAGCACATCGGTGGAATCACCGGTCTCGGCGGCGGGTGCGGTCAGCCGCCGGGCAGCCGTTTGCTCAGCAAGGCCTCGCCCGAAGGGGGCTGCGGGGTCGGCTGTCTCGGCGGCGGGTGCGGTCAGCCGCCGGGCAGCCGTTTGCTCAGCAAGGCCTCGCCCGAAGGGGGCTGCGGGGTCGGCTCTCAAGCGAGGTGCTCGGACGCCGGACCCCTCGGCAAGCCGAACACACACCTGCGCATCCGTCATCCGTCCGCAGTACCAGTGCAACTGAACGTGACCGCAGATCAGTTGCACGGTCCCTGAAGCACGAACGATCAACTCATTTTCGATCACCGGACAGGAAATCATCAGCCTCAGGACTCCGGGGCCGTGAGTTCGAACCGTTTGCCAGGGCGCCGTCCAGCAGGGGCAGCAGGCAGTGCCAATGACGCTGCACGGCAGCAGGGTTGAATGCATCGGTGTCGAACAGGGTGAACCCGTGGATGGTGCCGGGATAGATCTCGGAGGTATGGCCGGGGCGCGGCGATGGCCATGACGGCCAGTGCGGCCAGCAACTGATTCTCGGTTGCGTACGGCGGGGTCATGGTCCTGATTTCGGGGGATGGGTGTCGCCAGGGGCGGCACGGGCGCCGGAGGCGCGGCTGGCGGGGGTTGCCGCCGAGCGGAAGGAGCCAACACCCCGATAAGCGCTCGGCACAACGATCTGGATGCTCCGCAGTCACCTGCCCGGCCAGCGAAAACGGCTCCCGCGCTCGATTCGGTACCCGGTAGTTTCAACGTACGGAGTGCTGCACGAGGCAGCCCGCACGCGCCGAGCGCTGTCCCGCGGTCCGCAGGAGGGTGGTGAGGGTCAGGCCGGGTTGATGTTCTCGGCCTGGGGGCCCTTCTGGCCCTGGGTGACGTCGAACGTGACGACCTGGCCCTCCTGCAGCTCGCGGAAGCCCGAGGAGTTGATCGCGGAGTAGTGGGCGAAGACGTCCGGGCCGCCGCCGTCCTGGGCGATGAAGCCGAAGCCCTTTTCAGCGTTGAACCACTTCACAGTTCCCGTAGCCATGTCTCGTGCCTTCCAGTCGATGATTGCTTCCCGCAACGTGCGGAAGGCGGAGGTGATCGCCCTGGTTCCTGCGGCACAGCACAGCAAAACGCCCACGCCGAACGCGTGGGCAAAGGGGAACTTCCGAACCACGACAGCTGACGCAGACGCTACACGCCCACACACCCTGTCACCATAGAAGACGAGCACGCGCCGTGCCGCACCACGCACCCATCGAGGGATCGGGGCGGGCATCAGTCCTCCCCCTGCGCCGCTGCCTGGACAGGGCGGCCGAGGGGGCTTGCTGTCACCTCTGGAGCCTGCGCCACCTGTTGTGGGGCAGGGGACCTGAGCACATCACAGGGGTACCCGTCCGAAGGGGTGTCCTACGGGCCGGAAGAATCGTTACGACGGTCGTGACGGATGATCGTTGGGATACCTCCAGCCGCCTGGCCGAGGTGGGGAGCGGCAAGCGCAGAGCCGAGGCTCGCATCCCGGAGCAGACGCCCCGTCGGCCTCCCCGCCGCCCCGCACACGCCCGTGCCCAGATCGTCGCAGAGGCCCTGGACCAGGCCACGCCTCTGTACACACAACTCGCCGAGGAATGGGCCGCTCGCGGCGCCACCGTCCCCTGCCTCCTCGACCCCCAGTGGCAGCGCCTGACATCCTTCGAACACCTCAAGCAGGAGACGGAAACCACCCTGCGCCAGCTCCACCTGGGAGGAAGCCCCCAGCCCGCTGAAGGCAATGTGGGCCCCGATCAGCCGTGGACAATCACATGATCCACGCATCGCTGGTGTGCCAGGGCTGCTCCGGCACCCTCTACGCCGTCTCCACCAGCCACACCCACCTCGCGCCCCTGCTCAGCTGGGAAGTCGACGACGACCACACGCCCGCCTGCTGTCCCCTACGCTCCTTCCTGCCGCTGACAGGGAAAGCCACCCACATCCACGCACTCCCCCACGCCGAACGCGTCCTGACCGTGCCTGACTGACACGGGAGTGTCATGAATCAGGTGGACACCCGCTCTGAAGGGACCCCTGATGGACGCGATGACTGGTCACTTGACCGAGCGCGCTGACGGCGTGTCGGTTGGGGTGCGGGATGCGAGTGTTGACGGTGCTGGTGTGGCATCCAAGACGACAGCGGCGAGCCGGGAAGCGGCGGCCGCGCACGGCCTGAGCCCCGCTCTGATGGACGAGCCGGCCGAGGTCGCCGCCGGCAAAGTCCGCGACGGCGGGCTGCGGCTGATGGGCGAGGGCGGCCTGCTGGTTGAACTCACCCGGCATCTGATGCAGGCCGCCGTCGAGGCGGAGATGGACCTGCACCTGGCCGAGGAGGCCGTCCGCACCGGCGGCCGGGGCTCCCGGTCCGGGGGCAAAGCCCGCAACGGCTACCGGTCCCGGACGGTGATGACGGAGGTCGGCAGTGTGACGGTGCAGGTCCCGAGGGACCTGCTGGACACCTGCGCCTCCGGCCTGCTGCCGAAGTACGCGCGCCGCACCGGCGGCCTGGAGGAGATGGTCCTCCCGCTGACCGCGAAGGGGCTCACCTCCGGGGAGATCGTCGCGCATCTCGCCGAGACCTACGGCATGGAGACCTCCAGGGAGACGGTCTCCACCATCACCGACAAGGCCGTGGACGCCATGGCCGACTGGCGCACCCGCCCGCTCGACGCGGTCTATCCGGTTCTGTTCGTGGACTGCGTGAACGTGAAGATCCGGGTTCTGTCTCCGATCTTGTGATCCGGACGGGTGAGCGGGCGCGCCGATGGTTTCGGCGGCGTCGAGCAGGAGCCTGGTCAGCCCCTGAGGTGGTCATCGTGCAGGGCCCGGTACTGGCGCCTGCCAAGCATGACGTCCAGGGCGATGTCCGGGCCGAGGGTACGGGGGTCCCAGCTGATGCTGCGGGTGGCAGTGGCGAGCATGTCGTGCAGTTCGCTCGCGGTCTGCGCCCCGGTCAGCTGTAACCGCGACGCCAGGATGACGTCCGATGCCTGGGTGAAGGACATCGCTGACGGGACCGCCGCCCGGCTGCTACCGACGGGCGCAGCTCCACGCCCCCATGCCCTGCACCGCGGCCAGCCTCCTGGCCGTCGCGATCTGCTCCGACTTCGTGGCCAGGTCGGCTCGGGCGGCGTACCGGCGGCCCCCCGCCGTCCTCCAGCTCGACTGGGTGAACTGCAGACCGCCGTAGTGTCCATTGCCCGTGTTGGCCCGCCAGTTGCCGCCCGACTCGCATCGGGCGATCGCATCCCAGTCGACAGGGGGCTTCATGATGCGCGCGGCCGCATGCGCGCCGGAGCCGGTCAGTGCGGCCTGACTCAGGAGCACCGCGCAGAGCAGTGCCACGATGATGCTTCCGGTTCGCTGGCTGTCCTGGAAACGAGACATCAGTCCTCCTTCGCTGTCCGGCAGAGCGGCCCCGATGCCCGACCGCTCCCACCTGCGGCCGACAGGCCGTCAAGGCAGCACAACACGCGTGCGAGCCGACCCCGGCTCCATACGGCAGGCGAACGGGTGACACCACCCATACGGCGCCCGTCCCAGCCGCCGCAGGCCGGGATACAGCCCGTCCCAAGGCGTGCTGGTCGTGTCGGCGTCGGCTGAAAAGTGCTTGTGGATCACTTTCCGGGTTCTGTCACCAATTTGGGGGCTGTTGGGCATCAATTGGGTGTGACGGGTGGGATGCAGGTCGCGGACGTTCTGCTGTCGGATGTCGGGGTGCGGGTCGAGCATGTGGTGCTCACGGATGGGGAGGTCCGGTTCACGGTGCGGTCCGCGAGCTGGGCATCCGTTTCGATACGAGGGCCGGGGACGCCTCCGGGAACCTGCCGCCTTTTCTGGAGCCACTGCCCCTCATGGGAGACGTAGGTCGGCGAATCCAAAACCCACCTGCCGGTCGCCCCCACATCAGCGAAACCTCTCTGCGCCGGAAGGTTTCCTCGATCAATTGTCGTGGTGGATCACTGGAGGGCAAAGTGCCGTCGGAGCGGCGCCCGCGGACCTGCGGCTGAGCGGCTGACTCCTACGAACGTGATTTCCACTCGGCCCGGGTGAGTTCGTATTCGACTCCGCCTTGCTCGGATCCTTCGATCGCCTGCGACCAGTCACCGGTGAAGTTCCGGAGGAACGACAGGCCAGCCTTCTCCATCACACGTCGGGACCCCAGGTTGACGGCCATGGTGTTCGCGGTCACCCGCTCCACGCCGAGGTTCGGGAATCCCTTGCGGATCACAGCGCGTGATCCCTCGGTTGCGTAGCCGGTGCCCCAGGCGGCCCTGTTCAGGCGGTAGCCGAGTTCCACCACGGCCGGGCTCCGGCCGTCCAGGGGGCGAAATTCGAAACCAGCCCAGGAAAGTGTCGGTGCCCTTCTCCTGCGCGGCCCAGTAGCCGCGGGTCGCGAAGCACGGGTACTCATGGAGGAGCGTGGGCAAGGTCTGTGCCCGGATCGCCTCGCGGGTCGTGGGCCGACCGCCGTTGATGAAGCGCATGACTTCCGGATCGTTGTCCAGCGCGATCAGGCGGTCGACGTCGGCCTCACTGAACGCGCGCAGTACGAGCGATCGGTCTCCAGAAAGATGTCCAGACGAAGAAGCGCAGGCCGACCTTCTCCAGACCGCCCGGGTCGAGGGTGGTCACCGATGCGAGGGCGCTCGGGTCGGCGGTGGGCCTGGTTGATGACCAGCCAGCCGCCGTACGAGGAGCCGACCAGGTGGACCTTGTCGAGGCCCAGCGCGTCGAGGGCCTCCTCCATCCACTGAGCCGCGCGCTCGGGCTGCCACATCGATTCGCGCTGGACGCTGCGGCCGGGGTCGCCGGGAGTGTCGAGGGCATAGACGGGGCGCTCGGCGCTGAGGGCGAGGGTGTTGGGGTACCACTGGGCGGAGCAGCCTCCCGAACCGTGTATCAGGACCACGGGCGTGCGTGACTCGGCTGCCGGGTCGGCGGGGCCGTACCGGTAGACGTGGGTGGTGTCGAACCTCGTCTCGACGTCCGTCTCGGAGCGTACGGGTGCTCCCTTCGCGTAGAGGACGTCGCAGGTGGCGAAGTAGAGGTCGCGCAGCTCGTCGCTCACGTAGTGGCTGATGTCCCGGGCGTACTCGGGTCGTGTTCTCGGGCGCGGGGCACCTCCGGGAAGATCCATTCTTCGTAATACGAACGTACCACATTGTTGATACGGCAGTACCATGAAAATGTTCAAAGCAGGGCTGATCATCCGCCCTGGCGACTACCGCGACCCCGGCTCCTGCCACTTCAGCCAGCAGCTGCTGCCGGGCCCGCACCGAACGACGGGACGTCCTCGGGCGTCACGTCCAGGCGCGGCCGCTTGAACCTGAGTGGGTGCCGGAACACGCCGTGGTCGACGGACCGGTCGGCGCTGATCTCGGCCACCAAATCAGGATGCACCACCATCGCGTCCAGGACGTCGCGCCTCCCCCAGGCTGCCGCGAACCGCACATCAACCGACGGGTGCCCGGGGTCTCCCGCTGTCGTCGGCTGCGACAAGTCCAGCGCTCCCCCTGTCCGGTGTGGCACGGGTGGCCGCCCATACGATCGCCAGATGATCGGACGACCGCCGCCGCCTCCTCCCTCCGTGTCCTTCGACGTGCCCGACGGACACGGCGTCATCGAAGTGACAGGCGACGAGGGTGGCAGCCTGCTCCTGCTGGCCGGCGATCCGGTGTTCTGGAAGCCAACGACGGTTGCGGCAGCGTGGGCTGGCTGGCAGCCCGCGCGGGCACGGACGGCCCCGGGCTCTGCGAGGTCAAGTACCTCACCGAGTGGCTCAGCGCCCCCGGCCTCGTGCCCGATCCGCGCACCGGCCGGGCCGAGCCACCGGATCCGGAATGCCTGCGCCCGCTGCTGTCGCTGCTCGCCTCCGGGCGGTACGTAATGACTGCCGCGGTCGCTCCGCACCACCTGCGGGTGGTCCACCCGCGCGCCCTCCAGGTCCACGGCTGGTACGCCGACGAGGAACTCGCGCTGGTGACCACCGACGCGTGGCCGCCCCACGACCACAGAACGGTGCGCCACTACCGCGACCGTATCCGCGCCGGGGGCGACCTGCCGGCGCTGGTCGTGCTGTTCCCCACCGCCGAAAGCTGGGTGGGTTACCTCCTCGACGGGCACCACAAGCTTGCCGCGTACGAGCAGGCGGGAGTCCCTCCAATGGTCATCAGGTTGAGCCCCCAGGTGCCCTGCCCCGTCCGGCGCGACGACCTCGACCGGGCCTGGCCGGCATTCTCCGACGGGGCGCCCCGGGATCAGGACGCTGTGCTGGGCAGGGACTTCTCTTACCTGCGGGCGGAATCCGTCTGAGTCGGCGGCGCCCCTGTCCTCACATTGTCCGAGCTACTGCATTTCCAATGTCGCCCACCACTGGTTCTCGGGTCGCCTGACACAGTGGGTTTCGACAGGTGCCGTCAGTCGTTACGACATGAGGTGTGTCAGTAGCTGGTGGTGGCGTCGAGGAGACGCTTGTCGGCCGACACACCCGGTGTCAGAGGGCGCTGACAGGATGCGCTGCATGACTTCCGCCACCGCAGCCGATTACCACTGGATACGTTCCCCGGCCTCGCCGTTCGCCTACGGGCTGGAGGTCGGGTACACCCTGACGCTGGTGCGCGGGATCTCACCCTCGGAGTTGTTCCGGATCGTGGGGGCCGAGCCGCGCGATGAGGAGTGCGAGGGGCTCAGCGATCTCATCTTCGAACAGCAGGAGTTTCTCGACGAGTTCGAGGAGTGGCCCGATGCCTTCCTCGCGGGAGCGTTCACTGTGCCGGGCGAGGGCGGTGAGTGGACGCTCGCCCTGGAGTTCGGCGGCGATCTGGGCACCCGCCCGCGCCTCATGGAGGCATTGTCCGCCGGAACGCGTGCTGTCTCGCATTCGAGCAACGGGGGGAAGCCCATGGACTTCTTCCACTGGTATGAGGGCGGCGAGCTGCGGACCACCTTCGAATGGCCGGCGGACCGGTCTGGCAGCACCCCCGATGAACTGAACGCCATGATGGGGGCGGTCGGCCTCAACTCCTCCGGGGACACGGATCCAAGCATCGACACGAAGGCGGCGGTCATGGCGCTGGCGGAGCGCCTCACCGGCGTTCGGGTGACCGCGCAGCTCCTGGCGGAGTCCGAGTACCAGCTGGGGGTAGTCCCGGAGGAACCCGTCGAGGAGTGGGAGAGCATCACCATCGACATCACTGACGCGCACGGCGAGCGGACGTATGCACAACTGCGACGAGATCAGCTCTGACATACAAGGTGTCTCCAACCACTGACATTTTCGGCATTTGGCACTTGCCTGCGGCACACCGTGCCGGAATCGCTGGCCCGCGATGAGCAGGCGGTAGCCGTAGTCGACGGAGTCCTGGGTCAGCAGGTCGGCATGGCCGCAGTGCCAGGCTCCTGCAGCCAGGTCTGCGCGCAGTCGCTCGATCGCCGGTTCGACCACGGACGCGGGCAGCTGGGCGAATGTGGAACCGGCCTGTCGAATGACGGGATCCGGGTAGTGCTCCGGGCGCTGCCAGTACGCGATATGGAAGCCGTCGGTGAAGTCGTTCGGAGTGGGGAACGGAAGCACTGTGTGCGCTTCCGATCATCGGCGTCGTCGCCATGGCCGCCTCGGAGCACGACAACGCCGCCGGCATCGCCCTGCTCCGACCAGGCCGCCGAGCGGTGCGGAATGCGCCTGGAGAAAGCCCTGGTCGACCAGGACTTCAAGGAAGCGGTCATCATCCACGGCGCACTGCTGGACATCGACGTCGAGGTCGTCCGCCACAACCCCGCCGACCAGGGCAAATCACCCGCAGCCGTCTCGGACGACTCACCCGCCAAGACTTCCTCACCCAACCCGGACGAGGCCGCTACCAGAAACGGACTCACGCCCACTGAAAACGCTCGGTGTGCGGAACGCCGTGCTCGGTCCTGTTGTTGCTGATCAACCCAGCCACGGCGGCCGGGTCCGCCGCAGCTACTTCACCCGCACGACCATGCGGCGTTTGAGGACATCGCGCTCCATCCCCAGATCCTTGTTCTCCTTCTTCAACGCCGCGTTCTCCGCCGTCAGCCGGGCGATCAACGCGTCCTTGTCCTCCGGCGTGGCCCTATCCGCCCGCTTGGCCCGCGAGACCCAGCCCGCCATGGTCGTCTCGTTGATCCCCAGGTCCTCCGCGACCTCGGGGACCGGCTTCCCGGTCTCCGTCACGATCCGTACCGCCCCCTTACGAAACTCCGCCGTGAACTTGCGACGCTTCTCCGCCATGACAACCAACATCCCCTGCTGTCACCGCCTCCACGCTACGAGGGGAACCTCATGGAGTACCAGGTCGTGGCACCTCGATCAGCTCGTACGGCTCCAGACGATCTGCTCCGTCGGCTGTTGGCCACGACCAGCGCGAGCACCCCTAGAGCCGATCACACAAGCCTTTGACCTGTGACTTCAAGTTGGCGAGGCTCAAGGATCCGAGGCTCAAGGGTCCTCCGTCGGCAAACTCCAGCAGGGTGCCGCGTCGTCCGTGGTGTGCCTCCGTGGGGGTGACTATTGCCACGAGTTGCGTAGCGGCTCGCAAAAGGGACGCACTCGTCACGGCACCGGGGTCACAGCCCACGTCACCCGCGCGACGGCAGCCCGCATCCCAGGCGGTGGGCACGTCACTGCCCCGGCCGTCGTATCCAATCGCCAGACTGCAGTACTGGCACGTTGAATTCCGCGCCCGGGGCTACACCTGCGTGACGGTGTCGCAGCTCCTGGCCTTGGCCGACCCCGCCCCCGGCGCGGTCTAGCGCCCCTGATCCACCTTCGCTCGGCGGAGCTCCGACCGCCGCATGTCGCGGGGCCGGCTCGCCTGCGTCCATTCGGCGAACCACCAGACGCCGGTCACCACGACCGCCCACAGCAGCCCGCTGAGGACGGCCTTCGACCAGGACGCGTCCTCGCCCCAGCGCTCGACAGCTGCCAACACCACCCAGCTGATCACGAGTACCACAGCCGTACGCACACGTCGATGCCTGAACATGCGTCCCGTCTACCCCTCACGCCCGCACCAAACGAACCCATAGCCGGCCGTTGAGAACAGTTGAGAAAAAGGGAGGAGGAAGAGAAGACGCGGCCGATGCTCTGCATAGAGCCGGCGATATCGGCCAGGCGGTCAGAGAACCAACCCGGCAACGCGAACGGAGGCACGACGATGGACTGGCGCCACCAAGCCGCCTGCCGACAGGCAGACCCGGACCTGTTCTTCCCCATCGGCACCAGCGGCCCGGCCCTGCTCCAGATCGAGGAGGCGAAGGCGGTATGCCGAGGATGCCCGGTCCTGAGTGAATGCCTGCAGTGGGCCCTCGCAGAGGGCCAGGACATGGGTGTGTGCGGCGGCCTGACCGAAGACGAGAGGCGCACTCTCAAGCGCCGGACGGCCAGGGAGGCCCGAGCCCGCCTCGAAGCCTGACGCAACTGTGTTACCCAGCCTCAATACCAGCGACTTAGGAATCCCAGACGCGTGGGACCTTCACTGGTGGGTTGATCGGAGCCGTTTTGTGGTGCGGGGCGGTGGCCACGGATTCGGCTGGGTCGCGTGTGGGCTGCGGCCAGAGCTGGTGTGCGGTGCGCTTGACGCCGAATTGGACATCTTGCGTTCGGCGACGCGGGCGTTCGAGCGCCGGCGACGCAGGGGCACGCGAGTTCGGGTACGTCGACGCGGAAGTGGACCCGCGGTAGCTCGGCGGCCGGGCGACGACCCGTCTGATCGGCGTGCCGGGTCAGGAGCTGAGCCGACAGGGGCAGGCGGCTTCAGGAGCGAGGTCGGCAGGTAGGCGGACCTGGTCTGCAGGTCCCAGCCATGAACCTGCACGGCGAGTGCGACCAAGGTGATCGCGCCCAAGGGAAGCAGCGTTCCGGGCGCGGGATTCTCACCGGCACCGGCACCGGCACCGGCACGGTGCTGCGCCGGTCGTTCGTCCAAGGCCCGCTCGAAAGTGCTCTGATCGTCGGCGAGCAGGACGCGCAGCAGGCGCTGGTCGGGACCCACCGCGTGGGCGGCGTCCAGGGCAAGGGCAGCGTCCAGTCGCTCGTCCGTCGAAGGCTTCGTCAGCGTCACCTGCGGCCAGTCGCGGGGCAGGTGACCCCGGGCCGGGGTCAGGTAGCCGCACGAGGCGTCCATGTGCGCGAGGTCGTCCGGTTCGGAGACGGAGTCCCGGCCGGCGTGGGGCAGGTTGTCACGCAGTGCAGAGCGAAGTCGTTACGCAGGAGCAGGCCGATCACCCGTTCCCAGTCCCGCACCAGACCGCTGGCGACGCAGATGTCGAAGGCGTCGATCCATGTGCGGGCGGTGACCGTGTCGGTCGCGTCGTGCGTCTCGTGGTAGTCCAGCTCTTCGCTGGTCAGACGCGTCCTGGTGAGAGGCAAGGGGATCTCCCGGTCGCCTCTGGGGGCGGGGTGTCGGAGCGCAGGCCGCACTGATCAGCCCCCACCAGCTCGGCCTTCTCCCGGCGGGCCCGTGCGGCGATCGCCGGGTACGCCTCCTCCAGCCAGGCTCGCACCTGTGCGTCCTGCTGCCGGTAGGAGCGGCGGGCGTGACGCTGCGGCGTGAAGCCATGCCGGCGCAGCGTCCGCGACCTCTCGGGCCAGCCCCGCAGACCCGGCCCGGCCCGGGCGGCCGCAATCACCCGCTCCGCGCGGTCGGGGGCGCGTACGGCCCGTCCGTCGGCCCTGACGCCCGCCGCCGCCCGCACCAGCCGCGGGCGCCGGGCGAGGAGGCCGACCAGCTCCCCGTCGAGCGCGTCGATCAGGGAGCGGATCTCGATCAGGGTCCGGGGCCCGGTGCTCGGCATGGGCGCCGTCATTTCACGCGGTGGTCCTCGCAGCAGCCGTCCTTGACCATTTGCTCGGTGACTGCCGCCCAGCCGCCCGTAGGCGCCGCAGGGGCGGCCGCCCGGCTCGCCCGCGGACCACCGAAGGCCCCTTCCAGCGCGGCCCGTTCGTGCAGGACCCCGCCCCGAACGACACCGACCGTACGGATGAGGGAGGCGAAGTCCTCGAAGGGGTCACCGTCGACCAGCGTGAGGTCCGCCAGCTTCCCCCGCTCGACCGTGCCCAGGTGCCGGTCCGCCCCGAAGACCCGGGCGGGCGACAGGGTGGCCGTGGTCAGCACCTCGGCCGGCGAGAGCCCGTACCGGTGCAGGGCTCGCATGGCCATGTGCAGGTGCAGCCCGACCGGGGACAGCGGCGCGTCGGTGCCCAGCACCAGCCGGCCGCCTCCGCGCGCCACCCGCCGGTAGGCGTCGACCTCGCGTTCCAGTACGGCCAGTTCACCGTCCGTCGGCGGCCGGGAGGCCAGCCCCTGGACGACGGAGACGTCCCAAGGCGGCATCATCGCCGTCACCCGCGGGTCCTGCGCCACCTCCGGGTGCGCGCCGATCAGCGCCATCGCGGTGAACGGGGTGGCGATCAGGTCGAAGCGGCCTCGGTTGTAGATCTCCAGGGTGTCCTGGTGGGTGTGGCCCTCGGCGCTCGCGCCGTGCCCGTACTCGGCGCGGTCGGTCGACAACAGGTGCGTGGTGAGGTCCATCCCGGACTGGATCCCGGCGGCGCACAGGTGCGTACCGCTCAGCACGCCCAGCCGCTCGTGCGCGTGGCGGGCGGCAGCGGCCATCTGCCGGTAGGGGGCGCGCACGTACGTCTTGACGAAGTCCCAGTCCAGCGCGTCCGCGCGGGCCAGGGAGCGGGCGAAGCCCTCGTCGGTGCGGTGCGCGCGGCCCATGCTGTAGCCCACGCGCGAGCCGTCGAGCAGTTCCCCCGTGGCCAGCAGCCGGGGGGCCGCCAGCAAGCCCGCGGCGATGTCTTCGCGCAGCCGAGCCTGTTCGTAGGCGAAGCCTCCGAGGGAGACGGCCGTGGTGATGCCGTACGCGAGTTGGAGGGCGCCCTGGCGGGCGCCGTAGGTGTACTGCCAGGGGTGCACGTGCGAGTCCCACAGGCCGGGCAGGACCGTACGCGCGGAGGCGTCCACGGTACGGACGGCGGCGCGGCCCGGACGGTGCGGTTCGACGGCGGTGATCCGGCCGCCGCTGATGAGCACGTCCACGTCGGCGCGCGGCGCGGATCCGGTGCCGTCCCACAGCAGTCCGGCGTGCACCACCGTGTCGACAGGGGTGGGACGCCTGTAAGTCAGCGACACCGGCACGGTGCGCGGGGCTCCGGCGGGCGCGCCCGCGGCGTCGATGCCGAGCAGTCGCAGCCGGCCGCTGGACTGGTAGAGCAGCGTCCGGGAGTCCCCCGACCAGGACGGGTGGTCGGCCGGCTCCTCCGTCAGGAGGCGGGCCTCGCCCGCAGGGGCGCCGTCGGGGCCCACCGGAAGCAGCCACAGCGCGGACTCGCTGACGCAGGCCATCGCCCGCCCGTCCGGGGACCAGACGGGCCCCGAGGCGTACCGGTCGGACAGGGACACGTGCGGGGCCAGGCCGTACAGGCGGGCCGCGCCGGTGTGCGTGTCGACGACACGGATGAGGTTGTGGCCCTCGCGGAAGCGGAAGTTGAGCCGGTTGCGGTCACAGAGGGCGAGGTAGCGGCCGTCGGGCGACCAGCTCGGCCGGCCCGGGAGCCCGCCGCCACCCAGCGGGGTGGCCAGCACCCGCTCGGCGCCGGTCGAAAGCTCCCGCACCAGCAGGTTGCCCGCCATGTCCAGGCAGGCCAGCCGGGTCCCGTCCGGCGAGGGCACCCCGTGGACACGGCCGCCGGGGGCGAGGACGCTCTCCGCTCCCCCGTCGAGCTCGCGGCGGCGCACCGCGCCCAGTCCGTCCCGGTCGTCGGTCCAGATCAGCGCGCGGCCGTCAGGGGACCACACCGGGCCCTGGACGTAGGCGGTGGGCGGGCTCTGCAGAATCTTGCGCGGGGAGCCGCCGGAGACGCCCACCACCCACAGCGCGTTCAGCGCGGCGAAGGTGATGCCGCGCCCGTCCGGGGACAGACTCGGCTGGTGGATGCCGCGCACCGGGCGGGAGGTCTCGGCCTCCAGCGCGTACTCCTTGACCGTGTAGCGGGGCCGGCGGACCCGGAGGGTTGCGTCGAGGGCGATCTCGTGCCCCCGGTCGTCGCGGTGCGGGCGGATCACCCGAAAGCGGCCGCCGACGGTCAGCAGCAGTTGCTCGTCGTCGATCCAGCGCGGCGGGGCGGGCGCGAGTTCGGCGTCCAGCGCCACCTGACGGCCGTCCACGAACAGGGCCATCGCCTCGGTCTTCGGTGGCCCGGGTGTGCTCCGCAGCCACACGGTGCGCCCCGCCGGGGAGACGGCGGGAGCCAGCAGGTTGCCCTCGGCGGCGGTGTGTTCGACGCGCGCCGCGCTCCCGTCGGCCGCGGCGGACACGAGCGTACGGGCCGTCAGCACGGGAGCGGTCCAGCCCGCGCGGACGAACAGCAGCCGGGAGCCGTCGGCGGTCCAGGCCGGGTCGAAGTCCTCCCACGGGTGGTCCTGTCCGGGCCCGTCCTGGCCGGGAAGGCCGGTCACCTGCGTCAGGGCGCCGTCGCGCACGGACACGGTCCAGATGCGGTACGGGGCGCCGGCGACGGGGTCGCCGCCGCGCTCGGAGCAGAAGGCGAGGGTGCGGCCGTCCGGGGACCAGGCGGGCGCCCGGTCGTCCCAGGGGCCGTCGGTGAGCCTGCGCAGACCGGAACCGTCCGCCCGCATCAGCCAGATGTGGAAAGCCCCGTCCCGGTAGGCGCTCATGGCGACCTGGCGGCCGTCCGGCGAGAAGACCGGCCGGTTCGGCTCCAGGTCCGGCGGGGTCAGCGCGGTGGCGGCCGAGCCGTCCCGGGGCACCGCCCACAGGACGCCCTGCACCTCGGCGACGACCCGGTCCCCGCCGGCGGTCGCGGTAGCGGCGCCGTTGGTGGCGTCCGTGAAGCGCAGGGACACGTGCTCGCCGGCCTCCGCGGCGGCCGGGGCCGGCGGTACGGGATCGGGCGACGGCGCCTCGGCCCGGGCGGGCGGGGCGGCGAACCCGTCGAGGAGCAGCGCTCCGGTCAGGGCCGTTCCTGAGGTCGCCGTGAGGAAACTTCTGCGGGGAACCGGTGACACGTTCTCTCAACTCTCTTTGTCCGAGGGGGATGTACGGCGCGGCGAGGCCGGCATCCCGAAGTGGGCGGCGAGCGCCGCGAGCACCGCGACGGCCCCGCACAGCAGCCAGACGGCGTCGCCCATCAAGGCCCACGCGGCGACCCCGGCGGCGGGACCCACGGCGGAGCCGACGCCGAACATCGCCTGCGAGGCGCCGAGGTACTGGCTGCGGTTCTCCGGCGCCGCGGCCAGCGCGGGGTAGGCGGTCATCGTTGGGGAGCCGATGATCTCGCCGACGGACCACACCACGGTGGCGAGCACCAGTCCGGCGAGGCCCAGCGGCAGGGCGTAGGCCGTCAGGCCCGCGCCGACGGCCAGGATCCCCGCGATACTCGTCACTCGGGCGGGCCAGCGCTGTACCTGCCGGGTGACCACCAGCTCACAGAGGATGACGATGGCCCCGTTGACCGCGACGAGCACGCCGTAGACGAAGACGTCGAAGCCGTGGGCGCGCACGGCGAGCGGCAGCGTCGACAAGTATTGGGTGTAGACGGCGGAGAAGCCCAGGATGGCCAGCAGGAACAGGACGAAACCCCGGTCGCGCAGCACGGCCCGGTATCCGGTGGTGCCGGTCCCCCGCGGCCGCGCCGACGGGGCGGCCGTACAGCGCGGGGGCCGGTCGCTCGGGAGCAGCCGCTGCGCGAGCACGGCGACGCCCAGGGCCGCTGCCGCCTCCGCCCAGAAGAGCAGGGCGTACGAGTGGGCGACGAGCAGCGCCCCGATCAGCGGGGCGGCGGTGGTGCCGACGTTGGTGGCGAGCCGGTACATGGCGAAGACCATCACGCGGCGCTGCTCACTGGTCAGGCGGCTGACCAGCTCCGCGGAGGCGGGCCGGTAGACCTGGCTCGCCGCGCCGGTGCCCGCGGCGAGCAGCAGCAGCACCGGGTAGGAGTGGGCATACAGCAGGGCTGCGGTGAGGACGGCGTTGATGGTCATCGAGGAGACGATCGAGGCCCGGACGCCGATCCGGGCGACGAGCCAGCCGCCCAGGAGGATCCCGGCGACCGCGCCGGCGCCGTGTGCGGCGAGGGCGAAGCCCGCCCGCACCACGGGGAAGCCGCCCGCCACCATGTAGAGCACCAGGAACACCTGGAGGAAGCCGCCCAGGCGGTTCACCATGATCCCGGCGATCACCGCCTTGACGGGCAGGGGGGCTTCGCGCCAGGTGCGCGCGATGCCCACCGCTTCCATCCCGGCGGCGTTCCGCGTGCCCTCGTCCACGCTCATCGCGCTGCGGTGACCGGGGCAGCCGCTTCGAGGCGTACGGCGTCCTCGGCCGCGTCCAGGGCCGCCCGGCAGGCGTCCGCCGTGTCGGCGGCGGCCACCAGCATGGCGTAGCGGCCGGTGTGCGAGGCGGGCGGGAGTTCCAGGACGTGACCGGGCCGGGCGACGACCCGGGCGATCTCGATGGCCGCGGGGAGCCGGTCCCGGTCGATGGTGACCCGGCCCACGACGGTCTCCACCTCGGGGTAGAGGAAGCGGACGGCGGCTGCGCCGTGCCGGGCGGCGCCCTGTTCCGGGTGCTTGCCCAGGGCCAGGGAGGCGGCGGCGAGGCCGGCGTTCCATCCGGTGGCCAGCAAACCCAGGTAGGAGATGAAGTCGCCGCCGCTGCGCGCGTTGACCTCGACCAGAGCCGGGCCGCCGGCGGTGAGGCGCCACTCCGAGTGCGTCCAGCCGCGGGTGATGCCGACGGCGGCGTGCACGGTGGTCAGCGCCCGCAGCAGTTCGGGGTCGGCGAGCAGCGGGTCGGCGGCGTCGACGCCGTGGCCCACCTCTTCGAAGTTGGGCGGCGGGCTCAGCTCCTTGCGGGCCACGAAGAGCGGGGTGACCTCACCGTCCCAGATCAGGGCGTCGACGCTGATCTCGGGGCCGTCGAGGTACTCCTCCACGAGGACGGGCTGCTCGAAGCGCTCCCGTACCTCGACCATGGTGGTCCCGCGGATGCCGGGGAAGATCGCGGCGAGTTCCTCGGGCGTGCGGGCCATCCGGGTGCCCGTGCTGCCGACCAACGCGCGTGGCTTGACCACGACGGGGTAGCCCGTCCGAGCGGCCGCCGCGTACGCCTCGTCCAGTGTGGACACTGCCGTGGAGCGGGCCTGGGGGCCGCCGGCCGCGGTCACCGCGAGACGGGTCAGGTGCTTGTCGCGACAGGTCAGTACCGCCTCCGGGGTGAGCCCGGGCAGACCGAGGGCTCGGGCCACCCGGGCAGCCGGCAGGATGCGCGTCTCGTCCCAGCACAGGATCGCGTCCGCGCCGACGGGACCGGCGTGGCGGGTCATGCCCTCGGCGTCCAGGGTGTCGACGAGGGTGTGCCCGGTGATGAACGGGGCCTCCCAGCCGGGCTCCCGGTCGGAGAACAGCCAGATCCGGTGCTCGTGCGCCACGGATTCCAGCAGGTGGCCGCGGGTCTCGTGGTCCATGGGGCTGATCAGGATCAGCAGCGGACGGACGTCGGGGCCGGGGGCGTCCGACGGGGGCGGGAACGGCGACGGGGAAGACATCGGGGCACCTTTCGGTTCGGTTCGGGGACGGCTGCGCGCCGCGGGCCGTGCGACGATCGGCCGTCGCGGCGCACGCGGAGCGCAGAGCAAGCGGAGGAACGGCTACGGGTTCGGGAACGGGGTCGCAGGGTCAGGGCGCGAACTTGGCCGAGACCTCGGCCCAGCGCCCGGTCAGGGTGGTGGCCGCGCCGGAGTCGACGGCCTCGGCAGCCCGTTCCAGCCGACCCCCGATCCACTCGGTGAAGGGGAGACCGGCCACCCGTGGGTCCCATACGGCGGCCTGCGCGGCCCGGTTGCCGTGCTTGACGACGCGCGCCCCGGCCGCGGCGGCCACGACTGCGGCCATGGTGGAGATGTTGACCGTACGGGCACGGTCGCCGCCGGTGCCGACCACGTCGACGGTGGGGCCGCACGTCCAGGGGGCACGGCGTGGGCGCGCATCGCGTCCACGAAGCCGCGCACCTCGGCGGCCTCCCTTGCCCCGCGACGCGACGCGCAGCGAAACCAGTGGGTCGGAGGTCGCCCCGCCGGTCATCACCTGTTCCCTGGCCCAGGAGGTTTCGGCCACCGGCAGGTCCCGCCCGTCCACCAGGGAATGGAGCAGGTCCGGCCAGGTCGTCGTCAGTTCGCGGGCTGTCACAAGAACACAGTCTGCGAATCCGGGTAACAGCACACCAGACCAGTTGAACGGCTCGGAACCGGACCAATCGCAATCCACCTGTAAGTTCGCGGCTGACGCAACACACGCTTGAGCAGGGGGATTCCATGACGTGGCACGTCGTACTAGAGGTCCGTCGTGACGGACCCGAGCCACTGGGCGCCCAGATCGCGGACCAGCTGCGCCGCCAGGTGGAACAGGGCCGGCTGGCGCCCCATTCCCGGCTGCCGTCCAGCCGTCAACTCGCCCAGGACCTCCAGGTGTCCCGGAGCGTGGTGGTGGAGGCGTACGAGAAGCTCACCGGGGAGGGGCTGCTGGAGTCGGTGCGCGGGTCGGGGACGCGGGTGGCGGCCCATGCCGACAACCGGATCAGGAAGCCGGTGGTGCTGGTGGACCGGGCGGTGCCCCCGGCCCGGTTCAACCTGCTGCCGGGTACGCCGAACGCGGCGACCTTCCCGCACCGCGAGTGGACGAGTTCCTACCAGCGGGCGGTGGAGTCGGCCCGCTATCAGGGGCTCGGCTATCCGCCGCTGCTCGGTGTCGACCAGCTGCGCACGGAGCTGATCTCCTACCTCGGCCGGGTGCGCGGTGTGCTGGGGCACCCCGACAACACCATGGTGACGGGCGGGTTCGCGCACGGTCTGGGGCTGATCTGCGCGGCCCTGGTCGAACTGGGCGTGGACCGGCTGGCGGTCGAGGACCCGAGCCACGACCGGCAGCGCCAGTTCATCGAGGAGAACGGCATCCGGACGGTGGCGGTGCCGGTGGGGGCGGAGGGCGTGGAGATCGAACCGCTCTACGCCAGCGGGGTGCGGGCCGTGCTGGTCACGCCCTCGCACCAGTTCCCCCTGGGCATCCCCATGTCCCAGCAGCGCAAGCAGGAGCTGGTGCGCTGGGCGCAGGACACCGGCGGCTGGATCATCGAGGACGACTACGACGGCGGGCTGTGGCTGGACCACCGAGGCCGCCACCTCGCGATGCAGCCCGTGAGCCCCGAGCGGGTCATCTACGCCGGTACGGCGAGCAAGCTCCTCGCGCCCGGTCTGCGGCTGGGGTGGCTGGTGCTGCCGCCCGAGCTGACGCGGCTGATGGAGATGGTCCGGGTCAGGCGAGACCTGGGCGGCGACGGACTGATGCAGCTGGCGTTCGCGGACTTCCTGCGCAGCGGCCTGCTCGACGGTCACCTGCGCAGGATGCGGACGCGCTACCGGGCGCAGCACGGGGCCCTGATGCAGGCCGTGGAGCGGTACCTGCCGGCCGCGACGCTGGTGGGTCCGGTCGCCGGGCTGCACGTGTTCGCGACGCTGCCGGAGAGCGCGGACGAGGAGCGGCTGGTGGCCCGGGCGCTGCGGCGGTCCGTCCTGGTCAAGGGCAGCCGCGTGTTCTACGACCGGCCGGGCACCGCCCTGCCCGGTCTGGTCCTCGGGTACACGGCCTTGGGGCGGTCGAGCATCTCGGAGGCGATCCGGCGCATCGGGGAGGCGTACGAGGAGTGATCCCGCACGATACGCCTCCCCGGCCGAACGGTGGTTCCCTTCCGGTCAGTTGAAGGGGGACAGCGCGGAGCGGGCCCGGATCCAGGGGTCGAGCACGGCCGTCCCCGCCGCGCGGTGCTGCGGCAGCAGCGTGCGGTCGGCGTCGAACAGCCGGTCCTGGTAGAAACCGCGCAGGTACGGGGCGCCGGAGGTGCCGCCCGAGCCGGTGGCCTCCGGTGAGAGGTAGCGCAACGCCACCCCGTAGTGGACCTTCCGCCAGGCGAAGAGTTCCTGGTCGAGGCGGTAGGCCGCGTCCAGTACCCGCTGTCCGGACTCCTCGTCGGGCACCCAGCGCAGCAGGTCCCGCAACGGCTCGAAGTCCGGGTTCTGGTGCATCAGTACGTAGGAGTTCTCGGTGGCCTCGCCGAGTGCCTCGACCTTCTCGGGGTGTACTCCGAGCAGGTGGATGTGGAGCAGCTGGGTGGGAAAGGCTTGAACGGCGCTGGCGTCGCCGGTGGCCTCCCGGAAGCCGTGGAAGTGCTCGACGGGCATGGTCCTGCGCATCACGAGCAGCGCCTCGGTCTGCGCGGCGGCCATGGTCGCGGCGCGTTCCAGGCACTCGGTGGCGTACTCCCACTGCCCGGCACGCAGCCATTCGGCGGCGGACATCACCCGGGCGAGCACGCCCCAGGTGGTGGCCTCGACGAGGTGGATCACCCGTATGAAGGTGACCTCGTCGTGCTGGGTGGTTTGCGGGAGGACGGCCAGGTGCTCCAGGATGTCGGCGCGGCCGTGCGGGAGCAGGTAATCCTGCCAGTGGCGGGGCGGTTCGGCGGAGGCGGGCCGCAGCGCGGGAGCGCGCCCGGCGGTCAGCGAGACCAGCGAGCCGAGCCGTGCAATGCGCTCCGTGAGCTGCGCGGCGCTGGGCAGGGCGTCCTGGGCCCACTTCTCGGTGCCCTCGACGGTGCGCTGTTCGTACGCCCGCCAGCCTGCGGCGGTGGCGCGGATCGCCTGCCAGCAGGCCCGCTCGACGGCGCCGTCGGGGGCGTGGGCGCGGGTGCCGAGGACGTGGTTGAGAAAACGGACGTTGCCGTAGGGCTGGTAGCGCTTGCCGCGCCGGTCCAAGGGGCCGCCGCCGCGGGCGGCGACCTCCTGGGGGCTCTCGCCGCCGGGGAGAGCCAGTTTCCATTCCGCCTGGAAGACGAGCTCGGCGAAGCGGAGCACGGCCCGCTCCTGGCGGGTGAGCCGGTCGCGGTCCAGGGCGAGAAGGACGACGATGTCCTCGTAGGCCTCGGCCATCCAGGCGCGCAGTTCGGGGTCGAGGTGGTCGCGGCCCTCGGCGCGGGCGTGGCGGACGTAGTCGGCCACGTCGAATTCGAGTACGGCGCGCAGGGTCGTCGTAGTGGTGGCGGTGGTCATGGTGCGCATCTCGGTTCCCCCCGGATCGCTGGTGACGCTTCAAACGGTGTGGTCGGTGGTGCGCCCGGTCATTCGTCGGCGAGGGCCGCCGAGAAGGACAGGGCGTCCCCGCCGCCCGGCAGGTGGTCCAGCGCGTCGAAGACCTCCAGTCGGCTCTCGGCCTCGGCCGCCAGGGCCCGCGCCGAGTCGGCGAAGTGGTCCTCCAGCGCGGCCCGGCCCGGGGCCGCGGGCCCCTCCGGCCCCCCGGCCGTGACCATGGTTCCCGGCACCCGGGTCAACAGGGGTAGCGCCAGGGCGTCCTCGCCGAGCCGGCTGTTGACGTACGCGGCCGCGGAACGTGCCGCGTCCATGTCCCGCTGCGGGTAGGGGCCGACCACGTCGGTCGCTCCGAGCAGCACCAGCTCCGCCGCCCGGAGCGGGTCGAACTCCGCGTCCAGGGGCAGCGCGTCGATGCGCCCTGCCAGTAAGGACAGCGTGGGAACGTCCGCGGGCCGGTAGAAGTGGATGGCCTGCAGGGTGCACCCGGCGGCCGTGAACTCGGCGACGGTGGCGCTCTGTCGGGCGGCGTCGCCCGGTACGCGGACGTAGACCCCGCCGACGTACTGGCGCTGCCAGCGGGCCGCGGCCCGCTGGAGGCCGGCCGGTCCGGCGCCGTCCGGGCCGGCGGATATGAGGATGCGGCGCTGGTGGCGGCTGGGCAGCGGGTCCTGGGAGAGCCGCTCGCACTCGGCCGCGCTGAAACCGGTCACAGGAGCACCTCCAGTACCTCGGGCTCGGAGCCGGCCGCCGTGAGGAGTTCGCGCAGCACGCCCACCCCCGCGTCGAACGCCTCGACGGGCAGCCCGGGGGCGTCGTACACCGTGTAGACCAGGTGCCGGGAGCTCTTGGTGACGCTGGTGCGGCGATCGGGGCCTTGGAGCACCGAGGCCACGATCGCCGTCGCGTCCCGTACCACGGGCTCGTCGCGGACACAGGTGACGGTGGAGCGGAACCCGGTGAAGGACTCGCCCTCGCGCGCCCAGTCGAAGCGCAGTTCGCCGTCGATGGCGTCTGCGTCCTGGGCGCCCATCAGTACGCCGGTGGTCAGCTCCGCGTACAGCAGCGTGTCGATGGTCGGCATGATCGAGGGCAGGCCCTTGCTCCGGGCCGCGGCGATCTGGCCGGGCAGCGGACAGGTGTGGCCCTGGGCCTCGAACCACCGGGCGTAGACCCGCGCTACCTCGGCCGCGCGCGCGAACACGTCCTCGACGTCGGGCCGTCGCGCCAGTTGCCGACGCCGCTCGTCGAGCAGCGCGCCGAGGGCAGCGGGGTCGACCGCTGCCGCGACGGCGCAGAAGCGGGTCGTTTCAGCCGATCCGGACGGCCTACGGCCTGCGCTCAGTGCTGGGGCTTTCAAAAGGTTCTCCCGATTCACTTGCCGCGCGTACTTCGCGTGATCATTCCAACAGCCTGACGGAGCCCACCCAAGGCCACTCCGGGCACCGTGGTCCGTACCAGTCTTGGCATGTGGACATATCCGACCACCGGTTCAGTGCGTGCGTACCCGCACGACACGTTCGTTGCGGTCGTCCCACGGCAGGACGGACTCTCCGCTGACGTCCTCGCGACGCCGCAGCAGCGGGGTCATGGCGAGCATCCGATGCACCATCCGCTCCCGCCTCCAGTCCCTCGGTGTCCGTCAGGGCCGGCTCCCGGGAGGAGGACCGATGACCGCGATCCAGCTGCTGCTCGGCACCTTTACCCTGATCACCAAGAAATCATCTCATTTGGCGTTCGCGGGTAGGCTGTTGGTCATGGTGGGGATCGTTGAGCGGCTGGTGCCGGACGAGTTGTGGGTGCTGTTCCAGCGGGTGGTGCCGGAGGCGCCGTCGCGGCCTCAGGGCGGTGGGCGGCGCCGGCACGGCGACCGTGAAGTACTGGCCGCGATCGTGTTCGTGGCCACGTCGGGTTGTACCTGGCAGCAGCTGCCCACGGCGTCGTTCGGCCCCTCGGGGGCGACAGCCCACCGGCGGTTCTCCGAGTGGAGCAAAGCCCGGGTGTGGGCCAAGCTCCACCGCCTGGTCCTCGACGAACTCGGCGCCCGCGGTGAGCTCGACTGGTCCCGCTGCGCGATCGACTCGGTGAACATGAGGGCCTTGAAAAGGGGGATCTGACAGGTCCGAATCCTGTCGATCGGGGCAAGTTCGGCTCGAAGAGCCACTTGATCACCGAGCGGACCGGTCTGCCCCTGTCCGTCGCAATCTCCGGCGCCAACCTGCACGACAGCCAGGCCCTCGAGCCCCTCGTCCGCGGCATACCCCCCATCCGCTCACGCCGCGGACGCCGACGACGCAAGCCCGGCAAGCTCCACGCGGACAACGGCTACGACTACGCCCACCTGCGACGATGGTTACGCGGACGCGGCATCAAGCACCGCATCGCCCGCAGAGGCATCGAGACCTCACAACGGCTCGGCCGCCACAGATGGGTCGTCGAAAGGACCATGTCCTGGCTCGCCGGCTGCCGACGACTCCACCGCCGCTACGACCGCAAGGCCGAGCACTTCCTCGCCTTCACCAGCCTCGCCCGCACCCTCAGCTGCTACCGCCGACTGGCCAAATGAGATGACGTCTTAGGTCGAAGCGCCGGAGGAACACCTGCCAGCAGCGGTCCACGTCGGTCGGAGCGGCGCCGGTGCGTGACCACCACAGCCAGACCGGGCGGTTCACCCCGCTGCGGGACAGCTTCTCGACGGCCAGGTGGATCACGGTGCCCTCAATGACCGGCAGCGGTCCGTCGTGCTCCAGCCAGGCCGCCCGGCGGGTCAGCCTCGGGTGAAGCCGGTCCCAGGCCCGGGCGACGGCTGTGCCGTAGCGGCGGGCCACGGTGGTGGTGACCGCCTGCTCGTTGCCCCAGGTGGCGGGGTCGCCGAAGACGAACTCCCCGCCGTGCTTGGGCGGCCGGCCCCGGCCGGGTTCGCCGCGGCGAACTCCGCACGGCTCGGCGCCGGCCGACGCATCACCCATTCCGAGCGGAGCCGGCCCAGGACCTGCGCCGGCAGGTCGCCGAGCAGGTGGGCCATGCGCGGCGCCGGGTGGTGGTGCCCACGGAGCTTCCGCACAGTACGGCCGCGCAGCGGCGGTCCGCACTCGACGCCCTCTCCCCCGAGACGATCCGTGCCGCCCTGGGAAGTCGCCGGCTGGCGCACGGTCTGCCGCCGCGAATCGGATGACCGACTGGACACAGACGAAAAATAAGGCAAGATTAGCGAAATCGAGAGGTTGAAACTCGTTCGCGCAGCCGCATGACCCGCGGAAGATCAGGCGGACGGCCGGTCCAATAGCAGTAGTACCGGCCGTCCTGTGTCTCCCTGGCCCCAGGCCCTTCAACAAGCCCATATCCAGGAAGGCACTACACACGATGGTAGACGACGCGGAGCGCGACACGACCTCAGCCCTCGACGACCTCGCGACGCTCCACGCCGGCCATTCGACCGGAACCGACCCGCTCTGACCAGCCGCTTTCAGGACGACCCGTTCCCCGGCACCGGGGGCAGCAGGTCCATCCCGCTCGCCGACGAGCGGGCGCACGACGCTCCGCGCCAGGCTTCGAAGATCGAGGACAACGACACCGCGCCGGCCACGAAGCCGATCGAGCCCGGCGGGATGCTCCCGCCCGAGCACGCCGGCCACACAACCACCGCGAGGGGGCGGAGCCGACGATGACGGACGAGGCCCTGCCGCGCGATGCACAGATCACGGAGGACACCCCCATGACCACCCTGGACGGACGCCGCGTACTGAACAGGAGGGAACTCGCCGACACCTACCGGATCAGCATCTCCCACCTGGAGAAGCTGTACCGCGAACGCGACCACAACGCCCACCCCGAACCCGCCGGCACCATCGACCGCGCACTCGTTTGGGACGCCGACGACTGGCACCAGTGGTACCAGCACCACACCGACGTCACCGGACTGGAAAGCCGCGAGGACCTGCAGGCCCGTACCGGCCTGGGCCTCAGCACCCTCGCACGATTCTGGCGTGAGCGGAAAACCAACCAACACCCCGACCCCGACAAGACCATCGGCAACACCATGTACTGGAACCCCACCACCTGGGACACCTGGTACCAGGCCTACAAAGCCAACCAACGCTGGCGCACGAACGTCGACCGCAGCGGCAACGCCGAGGACCTCATCTCACTCTCCGACGCCGCCCGCGTCCTCGGCATGACCCCCACCAGCATCACGAGCTACCCCTCCGCCCCACCGAAACACTGGCCCCAACCAGTCGAAGAGCGAACCACCGGCAAGGGCACCATCAAACGAAAGTACCGACGCGGCGACATCTGGACCTACGCGGAACACCGCGAACGCGGAGGCGGCCGCCCCACCGGCACACCCAAAACGGACCGCCGCTACCCCTACGACGGCGACCCCCGACTCGACCAAGCCCGCGCAGCGATCACGGCCAACCCCGAAACCCCCGCAGTCCGACTCGCCGGCCAACTCGCCCAACAACACGGCGGCACCGCAGGCACCTGGTCCCACATCGTCCGCAGCGCACGCCAACACCCAGAGGAAGACCGTCAGTGAATGGGGACTGGTGTTTGGCGACGAGGTCCTCGCCACCGCCGTCCTCGACCGACTCCTCCACCACTGCCACGTCATCTCCATTACTGACCTTGAAGTTGTCTTGTCGTAGGGGCTGACGATCGGTGATCGTTGCGATGTTCGCCGAAGGTCGGGGCAGTACGGAGACCGCGAAGGAGTTACGGGTCAGCGTCCGATCGGTTCAGCGGTGGTGTCGTGCTTGGGTTGAGGCCGGCCAGGACGGGGTCCGTTCTCAAGGCCCGGCGTCCCGTACGAAGCTGAGTGACACGCTGTTCGCCGTGCTCGAGGAGGAGCTGGCGAAGGGTCCGGTCGCGCATGGCTGGTCTGATCAGAGATGGACGCTGTCCCGGATCAAGACGTTGATCGGCCGGCGGTTCCACAAGTCCATGACGCTGTCGGGCATTTCCCAGATGCTCCGAAGGCACGGCTGGAGCCATCAGGTTCCGGCCCGACGCGCCGTCGAGCGGGACGAGGCGGCGGTGGCCGGCTGGGTGTAAGACGTGTGGTCGCACGTGGAAGCACCGCGGCGGCGCTCGGGGCTTGGATCCTCTTTTTCGAGGACGAAGCCGAATTCTCGATGACGCCGCCGACCTCCCGCACCTGGGCTAGACGCGGCAGCACACCGGTCATCCGGGTCCGCGGACGCTCCCAGCGCCGCTTCTCCTTCGCGGCAATGTGCTGCTACAAACCCGGCGAACGCTCCCGCCTCGTCTACCGGCCCAAACGGCATGCCGACCACGAGAGCGGCGGCCGCAAGAGCTTCGCCTGGACCGAGTACCGCGACCTACTCATCGCCACCCACCAACAGCTCGGCGGACCGATCGTCCTCGTATGGGACAACCTCAACGTCCACAAGGACCGACGCATGCGGGCCTTGATCGACGCACACGACTGGATCAGTGCCCACCGCCTGCCGCCCTACGCACCCGACCTCAACCCGGTGGAAGGAATCTGGTCCATCCTCCGCCGGACCAGCCAGGCGAACACCGCCTTCACCGACCCCGACCACCTCATGCACCAACTCAGACGAGGCCTCCGCCAGATCCAAAACCGCGGCGACATCATCGACGGATGCCTCACCGGAACAAGGTCAGTAGAGACCTTGGCTGCCAACGCAGTCGTCGCACCCCCACACAAATGGCGCGAGGGCCAGGCACTGTCCGGCGGATCATGCTTCAGGGGCGCGGGTCCGGAGGTCGTAGAGGTAGGAGCGGTCGTTCTTGAAGCTGCGCCAGACGGTGGCAGGGGGCTCGGGTTCGTCAGCGTGGCTGTTGAGGGGATGGGCAGTGACGAGGCCGTCAGCGATCTCGCAGTGCCAGCCGTCGGTCGGCGACCAGACGCACCGCACGTTCCCGTCCGTTCGGCGGTAGGCGGGGCGGCCGTTGTGCTCGCCGTCGCGTTCGAAGTGGTAGCGGAGCCCGTCGATGTGGCGCACGAAGGTGAAGGATGCAAGTGCCGTCATGTCTTCAGCACTGTATGGGACGACACTGCTGGTGGCCAGGAGTTCAGGGCGCAGCCAAGTGCAGGGCGCGTCTCACGGGCGGAGCCAAAGCCGGATCACTGCGGTGGTGACGGTGCCGTGGTAGACGTAGGCCCCCTTGTCGTAGGGGGTGGCGACGGCCCGGGAGTTCTTGAGCCGGTTGATCGTGCGCTCGACCTCGTTGCGGCGTTTGTAGATCCCGCTGTCGAAGCCGGTGGGCCGGCTGCCCTTGCTGCAGCGCCGTTTGCGGTTGGCTCGCCGGCCCTTCGGCTCGGGAATGGTGTGCTTGATCCGGCGTCTTCGCAGGTAACGGCGGTTTCGGCGTGAGCTGTATGCCTTGTGGCCGCCGAGGTGGTCCGGCCGGGTGCGGGGGTGACCGCCCTGCGGACGGGGAACGCTTACGCCTTCGAGGACCGCGGTCATCTGCGGTGCGTCGCCCCACCGGCGGGGCGTGACCAGGAAGGCCATCGGTCGGCATCCGCTTTCTCCCGCGAGGTGGATCTTGCAGGTCAGGCCGCCCCGGGGCCGTCCGAGTCCTTCGTCGGGGCGGTGATGCCGGGGCGTTGTCCCTTTTCCGGGACGTGTGGCTTCCTCTTGCGGGCGCCGGCCGCGTGCTGGTGGGCACGGCAGGACGTTGAGTCGACGCTGACCATGCTCCAGTCGATCCGGCCGGCGAGGTCGGCGTCGCCCTGGACGGCACGCAGGATCCCGTTCCACGTGCCGTCCGCCGACCAGCGTCAGTGCCGACTTGGCGAAGAAGAAGGGCATCTCCTGGCTGAACTCCATCAACGACCAGGTCATCGAGATCGGGCAGATGGTCGTGCCCGGCACCCCGCGCGACTCCTCCACACCCCGTGACAGAGCCAAACCCCGGTCGTCCACCCAGCTGACGGGGGGTAACCCCACCTTCAAGCGGGTGGTTGGCGGTATCCCGGGTCGGGACCTTGATCGAAAATACTGGGTTCAGATCAGGTCGTCACCCACCAACGACAGGAGTTCTTCGTGTGCGAGCACGGACACGCAGCCAACGGGTCGCGTACGTCCACGACGGGTGGCCGCGGCCGCGGGGAGCGCAGCCTGCGGGTCGCTGTCGTCGGGGCGGTCGCCACGGTCGTGATGAGCGCCGGTCTCACCCTGCCGGCGTCGGCTGCCGGCGCCGCGGACGCTTCGTCGGCACGAGGCGGCCACGCGGCCACCCGGGCGGCCCTGGACTCGGTCGTCCGGGACGGGGCGCCGGGGGGCATCGTGCTCGCCGAGCAGGGGCACGACACCTGGGCGGCACACGCGGGCACAGCGGATCTCGCAACCGGCCGCAAGCCGCAGGCCGATGACCGCTTCCGGGTCGGCTCGATCACCAAGACTTTCGTGGCCACGGTGATGCTCCAGTTGGAGGGGGAAGGGAAGCTGAGCCTGGACGACACGGTGGACCACTGGCTGCCGGGCATGGTGCAGGGCAACGGGCACGACGGCAACAAGATCAAGCTACGGCAGGTCCTCAACCACACCAGCGGCATCTACAGCTACACCGACGACGAGGACTTCAAGCGCAAGGAGTTCGGCACCGACTTCCTCAAGCACCGCTACGACACGTGGACTCCGCGCCAGATCGTCCGGTTCGCCATGACACACCGGCCCACCTTTGCCCCCGGCGACGACTGGAGCTACTCCGACACCAACTACGTCATCGCCTCCATGGTGATCCAAAAGGCAACCGGCCACTCCTACGCCCACGAGATCGAGCAGCGCGTCCTGAACCCCCTGCACCTGGACTCCACCAGTCTGCCGGGCACCCGCGCCCGCGTACCCGGACCCAGCGGACGCGCCTACTCGAAGCTGACCGGGGAACTCGCCGGGCCGGGAGAGCCGAACAGCGCGATCTACGACGTCACCGAACTCAACCCCTCCTTCGCGGGCGCCGCCGGAGAGATGATTTCCAACACCCAAGACCTCAACCGGTTCTACCGAGCCCTGTTCTCCGGTCGGCTCCTGGAGGAGCCTCAGCTGAAGGAGATGATGACGACCGTCTCGATCAAGAACATGCCGACCTTCTCCTACGGCCTGGGACTGATGAGGCTGACGTTGTCGTGCGGTACCGAGGTATGGGGGCACAACGGCGGCATGCAGGGCTCCATCTCGCAGACCATGGCGACGGCAGACGGAGAACACGTGCTGTCGCTGAACTTCAACGGCGACTGGAACATCCACGAACAGCGGCTCGTCGAAGCCGAATTCTGCGGCGCCTGAGCCTGACTCGGAGATCTCGGAGCGTCGAGGTCGGATGACAAGGCGTCGGGACTCGCTCTGGCCATCACGCTCGCGGGCAGCCGGCCGACACCTAATGGCTCGAGGGCGAGCCCACCGACCCACCCTCAAAGCCTCAGTCGCTGGACTTGAGCCGTAGAGATGCTTCATGACTCCAGGGGTACGGACCCGGGTGTTTCGCGAACGTTTCGCACCTCAAGGCCCCTTACAACAGGCTCCCCAGGGCGAACCCCAGCCCGATCGCGATGAACAGCGCGCCCAGTGCGCTGAACAGCCACCAAAAGGCGGTGCCCTCGGCCTGGAGGGTCCACCGTGACGGGTCTGCCTCGTCGTATCGGACCTCGACGCGGGCACCGACGGGGAGGGTCCTGTCCTTGGGTCGAGCGATGTTCGTCCTGGTTTCCATCGCGCGGCCGTCGCCCGTGCTCCAAGCGATGACCGGGTAGTACACGGTGGTTCCGACGCTCCGGGTGGTGCTACCGGCATCCGAGGCCGGCGCGATCCGGGTCTCCTCAAGACGGGTCACCACGCCCCGCGCGGTACTGCCCTCCCTCAGCAGGAACCGGACGCGTCGGATTTTGAGAGAGGCGACGAGGCCGATGACCGACCCCGCGGCGGTGAAGACCGATGCGAGGAGCAAGAAGATCTGGGAAGCAGACACAGGGTCGTCTCGATTCTGGAGGCGAAGACCTCCTGACAGCATGCCAGTGCGGCGATCTCCCCTTGCGGCAGGCGCGTGGCCGGGACGGGCCCTCAGCGCAGCCCCGCCGACGGTCTCCTCCCGGAGGAGGAGACCGGACCGGGCCGCAGGTCCCGGACCAGGGGCGGACGGGACCTGGGTCCTCGTGCCCTGGGGCGATGTGCCGTACCAGGGCGGGTTCCTAGCCTCGGGGCATGCGATCACACGAAGCGGACGACGCTCAAGGAGACCCCGTGACCACTGTCAGCCCCACCGCACGCCGCGCCTTGGCCGTGGGCCTCACCCTCGCCGCCTGCCTCACGTCCTCCCCCGCCCTGGCCACGGCCGCCGAGACCCCCGCCCAGGACAGCTCCGGGGCCGGACTGGACCGGTACTACCGCCAGCACCTCGGCTGGGGCAGCTGCGTCAAGGGCCCCGACGACACCACGGGCCGTGATCTGGACCAGGCAGGCGTGCAGTGCGCGGACGTGACCGTGCCCCTGGACTACGCCGACCCCCGGGGGCGCACGATCACCGTGGCGATCTCCCGACTCAAGGCCACCGACACCCGCCACCGCATCGGCGCGATCCTCCTCAACAACGGCGGTCCGGGCGGTCCCGCGCTCCAGTCCCCGCCGCAGGCCCGCACGTCGATGAAGGAGGTCGGCGCGCGCTACGACATCGTCGGCTTCGACCCGCGCTTCATCGGGCGCAGCACCGCGCTGGACTGCGGCTTGCCCGTCGGCATGACCTGGCTGTCCGCCGGCACCGGCCGGGCGGGCTTCGAGCGCCAGGTCGCCCTGCAGAAGAGCCTCGCCGACAAGTGCCGGGCCACCGACGCCGCGGTGCTCCCCCACATCACCACCCGCAACACGGCCCGCGACATGGATGTCATCCGCAGCGCGCTCGGCGAGCGGAAGATCTCCTTCCTGGGCTACTCGTACGGCACCTACCTGGGCACGGTCTACACGCAGATGTTCCCCGGCCGGCACGACCGGATGGTGCTGGACGGGGCGATCAACCCGAGCGACTACCGCCCCCGACTGCTGAAGGGCACCGAGCGCGAGAACGAGAAGGCGCTGTCCGACTGGGCCGCCTGGGCCGCCGAGCACCACGACACCTACGGCCTCGGCCGCAGCCGCGCCGAGGTGCTCGCCGCCGTCGACCGCATCGTCGCGGCGACCGCACGCGGTCCGCTGACCATCGGCGCCGGCGCCGATGCCTTCCGGATCGACGACAGCCAGGTGCCGCTCCTCCTCTTCTCGGGCATCGCGGACGACACCGCCCCGGCGCGGGCGTCGTTCGGCGAGCTGCTTTCCGTACTGGCCAAAGCCGCGGAGGGCCGGCCGACGACGGTACCGCCGATGCTCGTCCCGGAGCTCCGGTACGTGCTGCGCGGTGAGGGCGAGCCCACCGGCGCGCAGTCCGCCGTCATCTGCGGGGACGTGGCCGCCGCGCGCGATCCCGAGCTCTACTGGCGGGACATCGAGCGCAACCGCACCGCGCACCCGCTGTTCGGCGCTCTGACCAACAACATCAACCCGTGCGCCTTCTGGGACTCGCCGCGCGAAGAGCCCACCCGGGTGCGGCGCGATGCCCCTGCACTGATCGTCGCCGCCACCGGTGACCCGCGTACGACGTACAAGGGAAGCGTCGAGCTGCACAAGCAGCTGCCGAGCTCCAGGATGGTCACCCTCGAGGGTGCCAATCGACACGCCCTCTTCGGGCGCTACGGCAACGCGTGCGTGGACGACCAGGTCAACCGGTACCTGGCCACCGGCAAGCTGCCGGCGAGGGACCGGACCTGCATCAAGCAGGCGGGGTAGCGGCCCGCCCGGCCGAAAGATGGCGGCGGCGCGGCCGGGATCGCGGTGTGCACCATCGAACACGACGGGAACGTCGGAGAAATCGGTGTACGGGTGGGAGGCGGCGGGAGCGCCGGTCGGCGCGGCGGGGACGGCAACGAGCCCGCACCCGGCGGCGGCGCGGAAGGCGGCGGCAGGTCGGTCGTCTACGTGGCGACCAGCGGAAAGAAGGCGGACTCCGTGGTGGCCGAGGTGGTGGCGGAGGCGGTGGAGGCGGCGGGGTCGGCTTCGAGAAGGGCACCGGTGCCCGGTCCGGACAGCGCGGCGGCAACGGGGCCGGTACGGACGGGTCCGGCGGCCTCGGCGGCGCAGACGGATACGTCGTCATCAGCTGGTATCGGCCCTCCTGAGGGGCGCCAGCGCCCCTCACCTCCCGAGTGGAACGGCCGCGGCGGACCGGCCGCACGCCACTGGGGTCTGTTTCAGCCATCGCCGGGAACCGGCCCCGCTGCGGGAACCCGGTGTGGAAGCCTGCCACTTGAAGATCGTCACCGCTACGGGACGCACCCGCTCCGGGACACCGTTCACAGGATTGCGGGCCGGCTCGGCCCGGGACCCCAAACACACCAACCTGCCACGCCGCCCGCCTCGGACCGCATCACCACCGTCGGCGCCTCCCTACCGTCTCCCTCGTCAGTACTTCCTCACCAGACCGTACGGTCCCCCCACCCGAAGCGGTGGAAACCATCCTCGCGGGGAGCCGCCCGCCCGCCGCGGTGGTCGGCCTCTACCTCGCCCCGCCGGACAGGGCATTGGCCCTCTACCGCCGGACGGCCCCCTCCGTCCCATGCCGACTTCGTTGCGACGTGCCGGGCCCGTTCGCCCGGCAGTGCCCGGCCCGGTGAGCTGGAACTCCATCTGGAAGGCTCTCAGTCGTCGGTCCGTCCCGGCGCTAGGCTGTACGCGATCCGGCGGCGGCACAAGTCCGCACCACCGTGTGCATCGCCGCCCCCGCCGACGAGGAGCGACCGCCTTGCCCGAGCAGTCCCCCGGGTCCCGCCCCACTCTGGAAGCCGTCGCGGCACGTGCGGGGGTCTCCCGGGCCACCGCCTCGCGGGTCGTCAACGGGGGTGACGGGGTCCGCAAACCGCTGGTCGACAAGGTGGTTCGGGCGGTCGAGGAGCTCGGCTACGTCCCCAATCACGCGGCCCGGACGTTGGTGACGCGGCGGACGGGCGCGGTGGCCGTCGTCATCGCGGAGCCGGAGGCGCGGATCTTCTCGGACCCCTTCTTCTCCCAGCAGATCCGGGGGATCAGCAAGGAGCTGACCGCCCACGACACCCAGCTCGTACTGCTGTTGGTGGAGGGGCCGGCGGACTTCGACCGGATCACCAGGTACCTGTCCGGCGGGCACGTGGACGGTGCGCTCGCCTTCTCCTTGCACACGGACGACCCACTGCCCGCGATCACACGGCGAGCGGGCGTTCCGACCGTGTTCGGGGGCCGGCCCGGCTGGACCGCCGATGCCGGTGAACGGGCCGTTCCGTACGTCGACGCCGACAACCGCGGTGGGGCCCGGTTGGCCGTGCAGCACCTGCGCGACCTCGGGCGGGAGCGCATCGCGCACATCGGCGGGCCGCCCGACCAGACCTCGGCGATGGACCGCCTCGATGGCTACCGGGACGTGCTGATGGACATGGATCCGACGCTCGTCGCCGAGGGCGCCTTCACCGTGGAGAGCGGGGCCCGGGCGATGGCGGAGCTGCTGGAACGGCGGCCCGACCTGGACGCGGTGTTCATCGCGAACGACCTGATGGCGTCGGGGGCACTGCGGGTCCTGCGCGAGCGCGGGATCACGGTGCCGGAGGAGGTGGCGATCGTCGGGTTCGACGACATGGATCCGGTGGCCAAGGAGACCGACCCGCCGCTGACCACCGTCCGCCAGGACATCGAGGGCCAGGGGCGACTGATGGCCCGGCTGCTGCTGCGCATCCTCGACCGTACGGGGAACGGCGTGGCATCGGACTCGGTGATCACGCCGACCACGCTGGTCCGGCGGGCCTCGTCCTGACCTTGTCGTTCAAGGTCCGGCCTCGACGTGGTGAGTCCGGGCGCAACGGATGCGGCCGCAGTCACGGCGAACCGTCCACGGCCAAATGGGCTCCAGGACCAGGATCATTGATCAGCAGCAGGGTGTTCAGGAGCGCTCCGGCCTATGTGTCGGCTGCCGACTCGGACCGGCTCAGTGGATCCGGAACAGGTTCTGCGCTTGTCGTTTAACCTCATCTCCTTGAAGGGGTGGGGATGGAACAGACGGTCGTTGAGTCCATCAGGTACTCGGCTCGGTGCCAGGACTGTGGTGCGGAGTTGGAATGCTGGGGTGTCCAAGCCCTTGTGAGCGGCTCCTTGCGCTGGGACACGGAGTCCAGGTGTCCAGCCTGCGGGGTTGCGGTGGCTTCGTGCGGTGATGACCTGCCAGCCGCACTGCGGAGCCAACTGCTCTCCGAGTGTGGACCACCAGCGCACCTTCAGGTAGATCCCTCGGCAAGGAACGCTGCGATCATGCGCGTTCTGCGGGCAGAACTCGGTATTGGTCTGGCTGACGTCAAGTCCGTGCTGAGCGAGGTCGTTGCGGGAACCCACTCAGGCACGATGCCCGAGATGGAGTTCCTGGCTCGCAAGCTGCGTGCGTCTGGGATCGATGCCGTTGCTGCTCGGCCGTCGACGCCTTGACCTGACTGTTCAGCTGACCCTCCGGGGTTTGGTGCCTGTCTTGTGGTGGGCGGGCCGACGGTAGGGCTGCCCGGTGACGAGTTCGAGACCAACGTCGTGGCGTGTTGGCGGCTGTTGGTTCTTCGAGCCGGGCGGCCGACCGGGGCCTGGGCTGGAGGGTTTGGGAACAGCGGCTGGCGAGGGCAGCCGCGCTTGGAGGTTCCGGAACCCGCGGCGGACTCGGGCCGGGGCCAGCTTGTTCGGGTCGGCCGGTCGCTCCCAGGGCCTTCGTAGGTCGAGGGCGAGCGGGCGCGCGAGACGGAGCTGGGTGTGCGCCGCGATGACCAGCCAGGTCCGTCGGTCGGCGGCCTCCGGTTCGCGAACCTTCGGCTTCGTCCAGCCCATGGTCTGTTTGATCATTCGGAAGGTGTGCTCGATGTCGAACCGCCGCAGGAAAGCGTGCCGGCAGCGGTCCACGTCCGCTGTGGTGGCGTCCACTCGTGACACCACAGCCAGATCGGCTTCGGAGCGCCGCCGGATGGCAGGTGCTCGACTTCGAGTCGGATGACGGTGCCAGAGATCACGGGCAGTTCACCGTCGTGGCCGAGCCAGGCGGCCCTGCGGGTCAGCCGCGAGTGGGGACGGTCCCAAGCCCGCGCTGTCGCTCTGCCGTAGCGTAGGGTGTCCGTGACGGTGACCGCCTGCTCGGCGCCCCAGGTGGCAGGGTCGCCGAAGACGAACTCGCCTCCGTGCTTGGGCGGTCGTCCGCCCTTGGGGTCATAGACACGGGGCGGGGTCGGCCGACGCATCACGCGGTCGGAGCGTGTCCGTCCAAGGACTTCAACGGGCAGATCGTTCAGGAAGTGGGCGATGCGGGGCGCGTCGTATCCGGTGTCCAGCACGACCAGGATGTCGTGGTCACCCGGAGCCCAGTGGCCGGCGGCGATCAGGCGCTCGACTACTTCGGCGGTCCGGTGAGGTCGCGGCGTCCGGCCGCAGCCACGGACTGACGTCGACGGCCAGGACAAGACGGCCATCTGCCGCCTTCGGCAACGGCGTCCCGGCCAGGGACCGCCGCAGCCGGGACACATCCAGGCGGCCCCGGTTGAGAGCACCGTAGAGAGCTCGGTGTCCACGGCGGTGTTCGGGAGCGAGCGCGAGATCAACCAGCGTCCGAACCGGACCGTCACTGCACAACAGCGCGTCCGCCAGCTCGAACAGGGTGTCCGCCCGTCCCGTCATCGACGCGTACAGCTCCGCCCGGACGTGACAGCGTCTCAAACGCCTCACCCTCCGGCTTCCCACCCAGCAGACTCATCTGCACGGCCTCCGGCTGATTCACGTGCACTCCTTGGTCGGAGCACAGAATCAGGCGGAGGCCGACCTCACGTCCGGTGAATCCCCAGGTGAGGGACCAAGTACGAAACACCGTTCGAGGTCACGGGTTGAACGACAAGCTGAGCCTGGACCCTGACGTACGGGTGCGGCGGGTCCCCGCCCCGAGGAGCCAGAGACCCGCCGCACCGTTCGTGCCTCCATGTCTTGTTCATCCACCCGGTGGATCACACGCCAACAGGCTCACACATAGGGGATCTTCAACACGGCCGCGTCGGTGCCCGTCTGCACCTGGGACGGGCCGTTGCCCAGTGCGTTCCAGATCTCCAGGCGGACGGTGCCGTTCTTGAGTTCACCCAGGCTGCCGGTGATGGCCTGCACGCCAACGGCCTGCGTGTACTCCTCCCAACCGGCGACCGGGTCGGTCGCGAAGTAGCGGTAGGTTTCGGTGCGCTCGAAGGTACCGTCACCGGTGAGGTCGTAGCTGACCCGGACCTGCGGAGCGAGCGCCACCCTGGTGCCCGCGTCCACCCGGAGACGGAACGAGGTGGCCGCCCCGGGGGCGAGCGGGCCGTTGAGCTGCTTCGCCTCGTAGACGGTCGGCTTGTACGGAGTGCCGTCCCGGTTCACGCCGTCGGCCGAGGCCACGCTGTCCGTGCCGGCCGGGTCGGTGGTGGCGGCGGTGAGGATGCCGCCGGTCTTGAGGCGGAAGGTGTTTCCGGTCGACGGCCCCGGCTCCTCCGGCTCCTCCGGGTCCGGGTTTCCGGTGTCGGGGCCGGTGCCCGTGGCCGTCGAGCGGGCCGGTACCGAGAGGGTCTTGCCGTCGGAGAAGGTCACCGTGCGAGTGGTGGAGCCGTGGTTGTGCGCGGTGTAGGTGCGGGTTCCGTTCTTGGCGAAGACGGCGGCTGTGGGCAGGTCGGCGCTGACTGTCATCGCCGGTGCGCCAAGGGTGTTGAGGGTGTTGATCCAGTGGTAGGTGTGGGCTTTGGACTCACCCTCCTCGGGGGTGTAGTCGCCGTTCGCACCGTCCCACTTGGCCTTGGCCGCAGCCGGATCGGTCAGTGCTTCGAACTCCCAGAGCAGGTCGCGCCACTGCTGGGCCGGGCCGCCGTTCTCGCGTTCCATCTCGGCGATGTTCCGGGTGATGGCGGCCTTCTCACGGGCCAGGTGGAGTGATCCTCCGGTCACGGGGAGGACGTTGATGCCGTGGATCTCCTCCGGGTTGGCGGTCCACCAGGTGGAGTAGGAGGCACCGCTGCCCCAGACCATGCCGACCGTGCCGTACTTGTACAGGGCGGGGAAGACCTGTTCGTTCGCGTCGAACCAGTACTGGGTGATGGCCTCGGACTCCGTCGTCAGCAAGTAGCTACCGAGGTCGCGCAGCGAGGTGTCGCCGGTCGCCGCGCCCCAGAGGACGAGGCCGGCGCTGAGGTTGATGGACTCCGAGGAGGACTCCTGGTTGTTTCCCGCCGCGAAGCCCTGGTGGCCGGAGGCCCAGCTGTGGCCCGCGTACACGTCGAAACCACGCAGGAAGGGGTACGCCGAATCGGTGCGGCTCGGGTTGGCCGCGTCTCGGATCAGGTGCTTGATCATCGATCCCCAAGCCGAGTCCGCTGCCCAGGCCGAATCGTACTGGGCGACGATCGCCGCCGCGTAGACGTAGTAGCTGTAGTGGAAATGATGGTCGTTGAGTTCGGCGTCACTGCCGTACGAGGCCGGGTACCCGATGAGGGTCTTCCAGTCCTTGTCGTAGCTGAACTCGCTCGGCCCACCCGCCGTGAACCACTCCTGGAGCCGGCCCTTCATCAGGCCGAGGAGCTTGTCGCGGGTCGCGGTCTGACCGATCTGGTCGGCCACGGGCACCAGCTGGGCGAGCCGACCGAGCGCCTTACCGGTCCAGTAGGTGTCGGTGGCCCCGGAGAACGGATCGGCGGCGTTGGCAACCTCGTTGAGGTAGCCGGTCAGCCGGGCCCGGTCGACCCCACTGGAGGCGGGCAGGGCGGGCACCACGCCGTTGTTCTTCTGGCTGGTGGCGAAGGAAACGGACTCGCGCACCTTCATGGTGCCGCGCGGTGAGACGTACGTGTACGGGGTCAGCGCATCGGTGGTGTGCAGCCACTGGTGGCGGTAGAGGGCCTGGAGCGTACCGCGCTCGGTGCCCTCCTTGGCCTCCGTGGTCAGGGTGTAGGTCGCCCGGACGACGCCGCCGACGCTCTGCCAGGCCACCTGGGAGCCGGTGACGAAGCTGAACGCGTACTTGCGGTAGGTCGCCAGCGCGTCCGTGGAGGGCAGGACGGCGAGCGAGAAGTAGTCCTTGCCCGCGAGTCCGGCGGTGATCGCGGTTCCGGACACGTTCCAGTCGGCACCGGTCGGGGCGAAGAGGGCGTAGTGATGACCGGCGACCGTGATGCCGAGGACGTTGCCGTCGTCCGCGAAGACGGTGGGCATGGAGGCGGTCGTGATGCGGGCGTCACCGCCGGAGCCCTTGGCGTACACGAACGGCATGCCGTGTCCGATGGTGGCCCGGAAGGTACGGGAGCCGTCCGCCCAGTACGGGGTGACCGTCCAGTCCGACCAGGCGTCGGCCTTGGTGTCGGGAGAGTTCAGACCGGTGAGACCGACGGTCAGGTCGGCCTTGTGGGCGTACTCGTACTGCCGGCCGTCACCGACGATCGCGGGCGTCGTCGGGTAGCCGACCTCCAGCCCAGAAGCCTTGGCCTGATACGTGAGGGGGTGACCGTACATAGGAGTGGAGTACGGATTGTCCCCATAGCGCTGATAGGCGAGCGAGGTCCACCAGTCGTTGGTCGGAACCGGCTTGTCCCGCGCCGCCTCGGTGAGTTTCGGTGTGACGGGAGCACCGGTGTTCGTCGTAGGACCGGACCTGCCGGCAGGTCGGATGTCGGTGTAACTGCCCGAACCCGCGGGGATGGTGGCGGCGGACGCGGGAGAAGCGGCGGAACCCAGGCCGACGGCGGTCAGGGCGATCGCCAGGAACGTAGCCGCTGCAGGTCTGGAGAGGGAGGCTCGCACGACACAGCACCTCGATCACAGGGGGGGGAAGAGCGCTTTCGAGAGCGCTCTCAAGCGTTAGGGAACGTAAATCTTTTGAAACATTGATGTCAAGAGATCCGGCACAAGGGGCCGTTGGAGCCAAGGTGAGGGTCCCCTCCGTTCGGGTCTTGACGGAGAGCGGGCGACGGGAGGCGGTCCGGGCGCCCTTGATGAGAGCGCTCTCAGGATGCTGGCCGGACCAGCGTCATCCCGCACGGCGCCCGCCTCGAAGTCGATGTGGAGGTGGTGTGGCGACCCTCGTCCTCGCGGCGGCACGCGTGTGTCGGCGTAGCGAGCACCGGCGGAAAGGTCAGTCGAACAGGTTCTCCCGATCGGCCAGTTCGCGGTCGACCAGCTCCTGGACGGCGCCGCGCGTGGTCTCGCTGAGCAGTCGGGCGGCCTCCCGACGGGCGACCAGGCCCTCGGGTCGCGCCGGCGCCGGGATCGGCTCCCCGACGGTGATGGTCCAGTTGGACGGCAACGGGAACGGGGTGGTGAGCGGGAAGTACGGCACGCCGAGGAGCCGGGCGAGGGTCGGCACCTCGCCGAGCTTGGGGCACGCCTCCTCCGCCCCGACGATCCCGACCGGGACCACGGGAGCTCCCGAGCGGATGGCGGCGACCGCGAAGCCCGGGTGGAAGGGCCGCAGGCGGTACCGCTCGGTGAACGGTTTCTCCAGACCGGCGACGCCTTCCGGGTACATCCCGACGAGCCGTCCCGCGTTGAGGTGGTCGACGCCGGCCGTCGGGCCGATCGGGAGCGCGCCGTTGCGGCGCGCGTGCCGCCCCAGGATGGGTGTGCGGAATACGAAGGGGGCCGCGAGGAAGCGTACGCGCCGGTCCAGGGCCCTGCCCAGGACCTTGTCCAGTACGAACGCGTCCAGGCCCCAGGCACCGGAGTGGTTGACGGCGATCACGGCGGGGCCCTCGGCCGGGATGTTCTCCAGGCCGAGCGCGACCACCCGGAAGTAGTCGTCCACCAGCCAGTCGAGGAGGCGGTCCCACGCCACCTCGCCGGCTTCGCCGAGCAGCCGCTTGGCGGAGTCGAGTTCCGCTCCGGCCGCTTTGATCATCTCGACCACACTGTCCCTCATGGTGGGACCTCACTCTCGCATCGCGCGTCACCGGCGGGATGTCGACGGGACGGGTTCTGCCGGTTCAACGTCCGTGGGCGCTGCTGATCACGGGGTGATCGCGGCGGCGCGGAGGAAGTCGTCCGTTCGAGGGCAGTCGGACGAGCGGCGCACACCCGGTTGAGGTCAGCCCGAGAACCACCTGGCGGCCCGCCGGACGTCGGCGGCCGCGTTCGTACACCGGTCGGCATGCGCGAGGAGGGCCATCCGGAACCGTTCGCCGGTTCCGCTCCCGTTCCAGCCGGGATCGGCGGCGCAGGCGGAGAGCCGCTCCGCGTGGTGGTCCAGCCGGTCCGCGCCGACCCGTCCCCGCGCCCCGTACGCCGGGAGCAGGTCTCCGTACGCTTCCGCTGTCACGGTGGGATCGTCGGCCCCGACGAGGGCGACGGCGACGGACCCCGGACCGAGGCTGCCCGGCAGGCGGTCCAGGGCCAACCGCGGCGCGAGGAGGACGGGGCGCGCCCCGGCAGTGGCAACGCGGACGACTTCCCGGCCCACGAGCGCGGCGAAGCGCGCGGTGGCGCAGCCGGACGGGCTGCCGCACAGGTCCCACGCCGGATCGGTGGGCTCCCCCGGTGTCCGCCGCCCCAACATCGCGCGGTCGTAGAGGATTTCGTCCCCCGGAGCGATCGCTGGTCCGTCCGCGTCGAGCGGTGCTTGGACCGGGTACACCAGGGCGGGCAGCGGAGGGTAGTGCTCCAGGGCAAGGTCCACGGCGGCTTCCGGCGAGGTCACGGCGCCCGTGGCGGCGCCCGCGGCGAGCAGGGCCAGCGCCTGGAGCGCCGACACGCTGGTGGCCGTCGACACCAGGGCCAGTGCGTGCGCGACGGCCAGGTATGTTTCCGGCGCGCCCTGGGATCGGGCCGGCAGCCGGCCGGCCAGGGAGCCAGGCTCGGGGTCGGCCAGGTATGGGGCGAGCCGCCGCCGCAGGGCCGTCGCCCGCTCCTCGTACGCGCGGCTGCCCACGGCGCCCGTCGCAGCCCTGACCATCTCGCTCAGCAGGGTGTCCGCGGCCGCGCCGGCCCCCAGTACGACGTGTCGGCTGAGCCGCAGCATGCTGGTGTGCCAGTGGTGGCCGTCCAGGGCGCCGTCCGCACGCCGGGCAGTGAGCACCGCACGCAGGTGCTCGCCCACCGGGGCCGTCAGCCCGGCGAGTTCCTCCTGTGTCAGCGCACCCCACGCGCCCGCCGGGACCCCGTGCGGCGAGAGGCCGCGGCGGCGCCCGTCGGCGGCGAGAGCGGACGCGGTTCCCAGCGCACCGGCTCCGTCGGCACGGGCCAGCAGGCCCTCCGCGTCCGCGCGGGTCAGCGGCACGAGCAAAGTGCCGAAGGCCGTACGGAGCCGCACCGGCCGCCCGTCCCGGCGCCCTCGCAGGTGTGTCATCAGCCGGTGCGTGAGCCCGGCGCTGGTGAGCGCGTCCAGACCCAGCGTCCGCGCGGGCAGGTCCGCCCACGGCAGGCTGCGGGTCACCAGTGCGGCGCTGAACAGGAGGTTCTCCAGAGGCCGAGCCGTCTCGGGTCGCGAGGCAGCAGTGGCCGGAACGTCGTACAGGGTGGTCATCGGTTGGTCTCCCTCGTGGTCACGCGGTCACTTGTCGCGGAGCATGTACGGCTGGTTCCCCACGACTTCGCCGTCGTAGGCCGCGATCAGTTCGTTCACCCGGTCCCGGTGGTGCGCCATCTCCCCGCGCAGGGTGTCGGAGTACGCCTGCGGGGCGTGCGACAGCGGGTAGTCGTACGACTCGTCCAGCCAGGTCAGTTCGACCCAGTCCGCGGGGACGTCGTGGGGAGAGGCGGGGCCGCGTCCGTCGAGCATGGGGATCACGTCGTGCTTGTTGACCAGGCTGATCACCTGTGTGGTGTGGTCGGCCGGGCGCTTGTTGTCGATGGGAGAGCCCAGCGTGACCACGTGAGTGATCCGGAAGGTCGATGCCAGGTCCACGTCCATCGCCAGGTTCATTGCCGTCAGGCCGCCCAAGCTGTGTCCGACGAACATCACCTCGGACCCTGCCGGCACCCCCGCCCGGCGCAGAAGCTTCCGCGCGGCGCGCGTGTAGGTCGTGTCGGAGCGCAGGCACCCGTCGAAGGCGCCGATCAGGTCCTGGGGAGTGCTGTTGCTCGGGAGCCCGAAGCTGGTACCGGGCAGCAGGAGCACGTACCTGACGTGGCCGTCGGTACACGCGACGCGCCGCAGCAGCACCAGACCGTGATTGCCGAGCGTGCCGATGTCGTTGATGTAGCTGACGATGTCGTTGCAGGACGTGCGCAGGGCCTTCGCCAGGATGGAGTCGGGCTCGATCCGCTCCGCGCGTCCGGAACCGGGATTGAGGAATCCGAGCACCGAACTGGGCAGTCCGAAGAAGGGATCCGTGGTCGGTACGCCGCCGGCGAGGGTCACCCACGAGAAGCCGTCGTTGACCGGGTTCTCGTCGAGTAGTCCCAGCAGCCCCAGGAGCTCCATGACCACGGGGCTGACGGTCGTCAGGGCACGGGTCAAGCCCAGCCGCTCGACCAGCGCGTGCAGGGCCCGCAGTGCCTCCCAGCGGTCCCCCTTCACCATGGCGTCGGTGAGCCGCCTCGCCAGTACGGAGTCCAGGTTCGGGTGCTCGACCACCGCCGCCTCGATCCTCAGCGCGAAGGCATCCACGGCCATGGCCACCGCGGCCGGGCGGCGGTAGGTCACGCTCCCCGCCATCCGGGCCAGCTCGCCGACGACTCCACCGTTCGGACCGAACCCGAGCCCCGAAGGGCTGGTCAGCGCCTTGGCGCACGACAGCGCCGTACCGAATGCCCACCCGGGGCGGCGCAGGCAGGCCAGGCCGAACCGCCAGCTGCTCAGCGCGCCCGTCAGATCCGCGCCCGCCCGCTTCGCGGTGAGCGCCGCGTCCGCCAACAGCACGGAGGCGGCGATCAGGAGCTCCGCGTCGGGCCGCCCCGTCGCGGAAGGGGCCCGGCCGGGCACGGCGTCCAGCGTGTCCACGGGCAGCCCGGACTGCCCCGGGATCGGCTGAACTGCTTCGACGACCACCTGATGAGGCGTCACGGTCTTCCCTCTCGTCGCTGTGCGGCCGCTTCACCGCACGGCCCGGCTTTTCGCCAGGCATCGTGGCACCGGCGCCGATCCGTTGCGCGCACCCGAGAGGTCGACGGGCGACGGCGGTGCGCCTTCCCACCGGCCGTCGGCTCCCGCGCTGCGGCGGCCGGCCCCGCTCCCACCGGGTTCAGGACGGACGCGGCCGGGCCGGACTCGCCGCGCATCTTCGTGCAGCCCGGAGGATGAGCGGGAACTCGCCGCGTTGACGCGTGCGCCCGACTCGAAGGGCGCGAACACCCCGACGCCCGGGGCGCTCTGATGCGGCGGTGGCAGGTGACAGGCAATCCCGACAGGGCAGGGGCAGCCGCACGAAGGGCCGCAGACGTGGCCCACCTTGACGCCCGCTGACGCCTGATCCGTCCCTCACAGAACATCCGCTCTCCGTCAACGAGCTGTGGCCCCACGGACTGGACCCCGACGGGACGCCCACACCGCCGTCAGGCGGCGGGCCGGTTCTCCCGCGCGGGGAGTCCGGCGGTGGCGGTGATGCCGTGACGGAGGCCTTCGATGCCTTGTGCGAGCGCGTGGCGACTTGTGACGGTCATCGCTTCGAGGGCGAGGGCGAGGCGTCGTTCGCGGGCTTCGCGTATCTCGGCGAGGTGCTGTTGGCCGGCAGTGGTGAGGCGCAGGGTGATTTCGCGGCCGTCGCTGGGGCAGGGGTGGCGTCGTAGGTATCCGGCGGCTTCGAGGCGGTCGCAGAGCCGGGTGATGGAGGGGCCCGCCGCACCGAGGAGTTGGGCAAGGGTCCGCATGCGCAGGCCCGGCCGGCGGTCGACGAGGCACATCAGGCGAAGTTGCGTCGCGGACACGGGCGACGTCGCGGTGGCGTGGCGGGTGTTTTGGTAGAGGACGTCGAGGAGTTCGGCGATTTCGCCGACCGATCGCGTGAGGTCGGTGTTGTGGGGCCCGGGGGCCGGTGTGTGCATGCGTGTTCCCTTGTGCGGGGTGTGGCCCCGCGGGTGTGGGTCAGGTGGTGGTCTTAGGCCGGCCGGCGGCGGTCGCGGCGGAGTCTTGCGGGCCGCCGTCCGGCGTCTGCCGGTGGCAGACACCGGCCGGCTGTTCTTGTTGTGGCGGGTGAAGTGGTCCAAGGTGCCCGTGACCCTGAGCATCCGCTCCAGCTCCGGAGACCGATTGCGCAGACGCAGCCGTACCCCGGCGGCATCCGCGACCCGGACGGGCCATCAACGGGACGGACAAACCGCTGGAGTCGACGGCGGACACGCCCGGTACGGGTCAGGCGCAGCGGCCCCGGTATCGGGGTCAGCGGGCGCCGCCCACGGCCACCGGCGCGGTGGTCAACCGCATGGTCGCCTGGTGGAGGATGTCGGTCGCGCGGGGGAAGTCCTTCAGCTCCCGGCCCAGGACGTCCAGGGCGGGAGGCAGGCTCCGCGCGGGAACGCCGCGGGCTTCGAGGATGCCCGCGGTCCACAGGAGGAAGCGCGAGAACAGGGCTTCGTCGCCGGTGTAGAGGGCGACGCCGAGGAACTCCACGATGTGCGCCAAGTCCTCCGCGGTCCGCTCGCGCTGTGCCTCGTCGTAGCCGCGCATGGCCGGGTACTTGTCCTCCAGGCCGGTGAATACCGTCCGTACGAGCTGAGGACGGCTCCGGGCGACCATCGTGTACTCCTGGTCGGCCAGGTGCGGCAGGTCGTCGATCGGCTGGTGGTCGGGCTGCGGCCGCAGCAGCGGGTGGCGCTCCAGTCGGTCGGCGGCCGCACGCGCGTCGGGCGCCCAGGCGTCGGCGCCGAGGAGGCGTGCGTACCGGCCGTCCGGGCCGAAGGCGGCGCCTCCCACGAGGACGGGGGTACCCGCGGCCTGGCAGGCGGTGATGGTGGCGTGCGCGGTCGGCAACCGGGTCGGAATGGAGCTGGAGAGGGCGACGACGTCCGGACCGGTGCGGTGGATGTGCGCGATGAGGTGCGGGGTGGGGACGTGGGCGCCCAGGTAGTCCACGTGCCATCCGCGCAGTCTCAGAACCTCGGTCACCAGGCGCGCCGGCAGGCCGTGCCATTCGCCGTCCACGCACGCCACCAGAACCCGCCCTCGTGACGGCTCGGTGCGGGAGGCTCCGTGTTCGGCGACGACGGCGATGGCACGCTCGTTGATCGCGGTCGCGGCATGCTCCTGCGCGACGGTGATCCTGTTGGCGGCCCACTCCTCACCGACCCGGCTCTGCACCCGGGCAATGACATCCAGCAGGAGGCTCTCGGGGTCAGTTCCGTCGTCCAGGGCCGCGCGGACCACGGCCGTCGCGGCCCGTTCGTCACCGGTCAGGACCGCCGCCCACATACTGTTCATCAAGGGTATGAGCGGACTGCCGGTGGTCTCTTGCGTGCTCACGCCGTGAACCTGCCTCTCGTGTGCCCGTCCACCGCGCTGAGGTGGTTGGTCTTCGGTGCGGTGATCACCACGACGGCCATGTCGTCGTGAGCGCCGGTGCCGACCCACTCGGAGGCGAGCATCTGCACGCGTTCCACCACCACTTCCGCCGACATCCCGGCGCACTCGGCGAGAACCCGCTGGAGTCGGGTCTCCCCGAACATGGCGTCGCCCAACGGGCCGCCGCGGGCCTCGGTGATCCCGTCCGTGTACAGGACGCATGTCTCGCCCGGCGCGAGCGTCACCTCGGCCGTCTCGGCGGTCACGGTCGGCAGGGCTCCCACCAGCGTGCCCTGCGTCGCCGACTCCTCAACGGTTCCATTCCCGCGCACGATCAGCGGCGCGGGGTGGCCGGCGCTGGTCAGCCGCAGCTTCACCGCGCTGCCCTCGCGGACCGCGGAGGCGAGGACCATGGTCGCGAAGCGGGCGTTGTGGGTGCTGAGGAGCGCGGTGTTGAGCAGGTTCAGCATCCGCTGGTGGTCATCGGCCATGGGGAGAAGAGCATGGAGGGTGTTGCGGATCTTGCCCGTCATCACCGCCGCTTCCAGTCCCTTGCCGCACACGTCCCCCAGCACGACGAGGGAGGCGTCACCCTCTACGGCGGCGGGGTGGACGTCGTAGAAGTCCCCGCCGATCCGCTCGTGATCCCGCGAGGCCCGGTAGCCGCCCGCGTACTCGACCCCCGACACCTGGTGCAGGAAGGGCGGGAGCAGGTCGCGCATCAACGTTTCGCTTATCGACGCCTGCTCCGCGTACAGCCGCGCCGCCGACATCGCCGCTCCGGCGCGGGCCGCGAACAAGCGGGCGAAGACCTCTTCCTCCTCGCTGAAGCCGTCACCGCCCGCGCGGCGCAGCAGGACCAGGGCGCCGGCGGGGATGCCGTGCCCGGGCAGCGGGGTGATCACTATCGAGCCGACAACACCAAATCCGTCGGGGATCAGCCAGGGCGGAGCGTTCGCGGGATCGATCCAGCGGGACGGTACCGGCGGGAACCCCTGCAGGGCCTCGGCCAGTCCGGGTACGTCCTCGGCGAGCGCGGTCACCCGCGAGGAGACCGGCGTCCCGCCGCGCAGGCAGGACACGATCGGCAGGTCATGGCCGTGGGCAGGGGAGATGACCAGAGCGGCGTCGGCCAGGTGCTCGGCGGCCATCTGCGCGGTCACGTCCATGCACCGTTCCAGGTTCAGTGAGGAGAGCAGCAGGTTCGAAGCCTGCGCGAGGAACGCGGTGCGTTCCCGCTCGATTCGCAGCGCCTCGCGGGCCAGGCGGTGGTCGGTGTCGTCGATCAGCCACCACACCACCGTCCCGTCCTCACGGACCGTCGGATGCGCTTCGTAGCAGCGGTCCCCGACCGGGCCCTCCACCAGCGCATCGATCGCGCCCCCGGCAGCCGACGGTTCGGCGGGCGGAGGGAGCAGGCAGCGGGCGTGGGCATCGGACAGCCACGCGGGCACAGCGTCCGGCATCGGGGCGCCGGGGCGGGCGTCGGGAAACAGCAGACCGGCGACCTCGTTGGCGAACACCACAGTTGCCCGGGCGTCGGCGACGAGCACGGGGTAGGGGGCCTCACTCCACGGCACGCGCACTGCGGCGGCGGCTTCCTGAGTGGGATTCGGCAAATCGTTGAGGGCCCGCTGTGCGAACCCCTCACCTCATAGGCTCTCGGGGATTGGTTGCCTCCGGGCAACCATCCTCCATCGGTCGCCCTGCTGGCAACCGCCCACCCCTCACAGCACCTTCCCACACCCGGCACGCACCCCGCCCACACAGCTCCTTCACGCCTGAGGGAAGGAGGAAGTGAGAGCCGTCACGTCGGCCGACAGGGCCATCGGCCTTCGAGGCGACTGCTGCCAGGCCGCACAACCGCCCGGGAGCCTCGGCCGCTGACTTCCGTAGGGCGACCGGCATGGGCGGCCGCGCAGGGGTGTGTACGAGGATGGGCAACATGATCGGAGACAGAGACGACACAGACACCGCGGTGGTCAGCGAGATCACGCCCGATGGTGTGACCGTGATCCGCGCGCGCGGTGACCTGGATGATGACAGCAGCCCCGCCCTCACCGACGCCCTGACCGCGGCCGCCGCGGACAGTAGCTGTTCCCGCACCGTGGTCGACCTGTCGATGGTGACCTTCGCGGACTCCTCCGCCCTCCACGTCCTCCTCACCGCCCGCCGCGCCCATACGACGGCCGGGACCACTTTGGTCCTCGCCGGGCCCGTACAGGCCGCCGTCAACCGGTTGTTCGAGGTCACCAGTACCGGGCCTGTCTTCCGGTGGGCCGACAACGTGCAGCAGGCGATGACATGCTGACCACCACACCACAACCGGTTTGGTGTGCGATCCCTCACTCCAGGGCAGGCGCAACGACATGAACCCGCCCGCGGCAGCCAACCCCGCCCCAGGCCCCAAGCCGAATCACGGTGCCCAGCCGGCCGCGACCACTTCGGCGACGGCCCGCCGCCAGGTCACCGAGCTGCTCCGGGCCGCGGGCAGCGACCTCGATGGCGTCGCGGCCGTCGACGCGCTCCTGGTCACCTCGGAGCTCGTCACCAACGCGATCCGCCACGGCGGCGGCATCACCGCCTTCCACGCCACCCTCACGGGCGACACACTTCGTTTGACCGTCAGCGACGCGAACCCCCGCCACCCCGTCCCCCACCCCACCGCTCGGGGCCGTCCCGGCGGATACGGCTGGCCCCTCATTCAACGCCTGACCGACCACGTCGACATCACCCCCCGCCCCGACGGCGGAAAGACCATCACCACCCTCCAACGCCTGACCTGACCCCTGACCCGCCCCTCCCCCGGCTCCTCAGGTTCGGGCACCGCACAAGACAGCAGGGCACATGAGCGACGCAGAAGCAGCCGAGGCGATCGCCGCCCGCATCAACTCGTACCTCGCCGCGGTCCACCCGAACAAGCCGAACCCCGACGACCTCGCCTGGGCCATCGTCCACACCCTCAAACAAGCCGGCATCCACGGCCACACCAGCCACAACGACACACACGAGCGAGGACACCAGCAAGTCCTCCCCCTGCCCGACCAGAACGACGCGGTACGCGTCATCGTCTGCACCGGCGAATTCGACCAGCGAACCCTGGGCCCCGTCCACGAAGCCGGCACCGCCGCCCTCACCGACCCCGCGATCCGACGGATCGTCCTGGACGTCAGCCGCATCACCTTCGCCGACTCCTCCATGCTCAACGAGATGTTCCGCCTCCGCCGCGGCAGCGACCTGATCCTCGTCGGCCCCCTGCCCAACTCCCTGCAACGAGTCCTCGAACTCACCCAAGCCCTCCCCCTCTTTCCCGTCACCCACAGCATCGAGGAGGCCCGCACCATCGAGGCCCGCTGAACCCGAACCCGCCCCAGCGGGTGAGGGCTGCGGTGGTGGCGGGGACCAGCCGGTGTCGGCGGTGATGGCCGTGTTCGGGACGGGGAAGGCGTAGTGGACGATGCCCCAGCTGGTGATCCGCGTGGCGCACAGGGCGGGCAGTGCGGCGCGTGGCCGTGACCGGACCCCCGTCCCGGTCACGGCCACGCCGGCCTGGATGTTGGGCACCGTGGGTCAGCAGCCGCCGGAAGGCGGGGCGCCGATGTTCAGGGTGGTGGGGGCCGCGCAGCAGCCGCCACCGGCCTCCTCGGCGGCCTGAGGCTCCTCGAACAGGCCGGCGCCGCCGCAGACTCCGGTCTCGGGGAGGGTGAGTTCGACGCGCTCGGCGGCTTCCCGGTCGCCGGCGAGGTGGGCGGCGATGGAGCGGACCTGCTCGTAGCCGGTCATGGCCAGGAAGGTCGGGGCGCGGCCGTAGGACTTCATGCCGACGAGGTACACGTCCTTCTCCGGGTGGGAGAGCTCGTTCACGCCGTGCGGGTAGACGGTGCCGCAGGAGTGCTGGTTGGGATCGATCAGCGGAGCGAGCTCGACCGGGGCCTGGAGGCGCTCGTCCAGGCCCAGGCGCAGCTCGTTGACGAAGGACAGGTCGGGGCGCAGGCCGGTGAGGACGATGACCTCGTCGACCGGGTCCAGGTGGCGTCCGTCTTCGGCGACCAGGACCAGGCGGCCGTCGGTGTCGCGTTCGACGGCGGCGGTGCGGAAGCCGGTGACGGCGTCGGCGTGCCCGTCGTCGACGGCGGCCTTGGCGGCGAGGCCGAGGGCGCCGCGGGCGGGGAGCTGGTCGGCGCTGCCGCCGCCGAAGGTGGAGCCGGAGATCCCTCGGCGCAGGATCCACGTGGCGTGCGTGCCGGTGCCGTCCTTGGCCTCGGCGAGGTCGGCGAGGTAGGCAAGGGCGGTGAGGGCGGAGGCGCCGGAGCCGATGACCGCGGTGCGCTTGCCCGCGTACCGGGCGCGGCCGTTGGGGTCCGTGAGGTCGGGGATCCGGTAGCAGATCCGGTCGGAGGCAGCCTGCTCGCCCAGCGCCGGGAGGCCGTCGCCGCCGATCGGGCTGGGGGTGGACCAGGTGCCGGAGGCGTCGATGACGGCGCGTGCCAGGAGCCGCTCCTCACTGCCGTCGGCGTTGACGACACGGACGGTGAAGGGCTGGCTCTCGCGGTCGGCGTCGACGACACGGTCGCGGCCGGCGCGGGAGACGCCGGTGACGGTGGCGCCGTACCGGACGCGGTCCCCGAGGACGTCTGCGAGGGGCTGGAGGTAGAGCTCGGCCCAGTCGCCGCCTGAGGGGTAGGTCGCACCGTCGGGCGCGATCCAGCCGGTGGGGGCGAGGAGCTTCGCCGCCGCCGGGTCGACGACCTCGGACCAGGTGGAGAAGAGGCGTACGTGGGCCCAGTCGCGGGTGGCGGTACCCGCGCGGGGGCCTGCTTCGAGGACCAGCGGGGTCAGGCCGCGGGCGGTGAGGTGGGCGGCGGCGGCCAGGCCGACGGGTCCGGCGCCGATGACCACGGTGGGCAGATCGGCGGTGGTGGCAGGCGCGTTCACGGCAGGCTCCTTGCTTGTTTCGACATCCGTCGATGCCTTGTGTTGCCAGCATGCCACTTGCTTCGATGGGCGTCAACATAGACATTCATCAAATCAGGGGTGGGTGTGGAGCCCGTGGACGTAACTGGGAATCCTTCACCGGCCAGGTGCTGCACGCGGCCGACTACCGGAATCCCGCACAGTTAACGGGCCGCGTGTTGTGGTGGCAGGGGCAGGAAACTCCGCGGTGCGGATCGCGGCCGAACCCGCCCGGGTGAGCCGTACGACGCCGGCGACCCGGTCGCCGGTGCGTTTCGCCCGCCAGCGCCTCCTGGGCCGCGACCTGCACTTCCGGCTGACCCGAACCGGCCTGGACACCGCACCGCCGGACCGCCGCCCCATGCTCCAGAGCCTGGACGGCGAGAGGGTCACCTGGCCCGACGGGACGGCGGAGACGCTGGACGCGATCATCCTTGCCACCGGATACCGCCCCGACCTGCCGCACCTCGCCACTCTCGACGGCGTCCTCGACGCCGAGGACCGGCCGGTGCATCGGGGCGGGCGCTCCTCGCGCCACCCGGACCTGCACTTCGTCGGGCTGAAGTGGCAGCGCAGTTCACCTCGAACTCGCTGCGCGGCGTGGGCCAGGACGCCGAACGCGCCGCCCGGCAGGTGACCGCCCACGCGGGGCCCGCTGATGCCCTCGCACCCCCGCCCGCTGCTTCGACATGTGTCAACATAGACGTATGTCGAACGTGAAGGTTCTGCCGCAGCTGGAGTCCGAGGCCGTCGCACCCTGCTGCCCACCCCTGACGGAGCGTCCGCTGACGGCCGAGGAGGCCGAGCGGACCGCCCTCATGTTCAAGGCGCTCGGCGACCCGGTGCGCCTGCGGCTGTTCTCCGCCGTCGCCTCCCACGAGGGCGGCGAGGCGTGCGTGTGCGACATCTCCGACGTCGGCGTCTCCCAGCCCACCGTCTCCCACCACCTCAAAAAACTGCGCGAGGCGGGGCTGCTGTCCTCCGAGCGGCGCGGCACCTGGGTGTACTACCGAGTCGAGCCGGCGGTCCTCGCGGCGATGGGCCGGCTGCTGACCCGCGCGGCCGCCGCATGAGCATCACCATCACGCCGCTCACCGAAGCCCATGCGGACGAGGTGCTGGCGATCTACCAGGCCGGGATCGACGAGGGCAACGCCACCTTCGAGACCACAGTCCCGACCTGGAACGGGTTCGACACCGCGAAGACGCCCGAGCACCGCTTCGCCGCCCTCGACAGCGACGGCAAGGTCCTTGGCTGGGTCGCCGCCACCAAAGTCTCCGACCGGTGCGCCTACGCGGGCGTCGTCGAGCACTCCGTCTACGTCCACCCCGGCGCCCGCGGCCGTGGCGTCGCCCGGACACTGTTGGACGCGTTGATCGCCTCGACCGAGGCGGCGGGGATCTGGACGATCCAGTCCGGGATCTTCCCCGAGAACACCGCCAGCCTGGCCCTGCACCGGCGAGCAGGGTTCCGGACCATCGGCACCCGCGAACGCATCGGCCGCCACCACGGCCGGTGGCGGGACGTGGTCCTGCTGGAGCGCCGCAGCCCACGGCTCGACTGACCGGTGCCGTGAGCGTTCGACTCCGGTTGTCGGAGGTGGGCGCGATGATGCGTGCGTGGCCATCAACGTCGCGTGGGCGCGGATTCAACTGGCCGAGTTCCTCCGCTTGTCGGAGACCCATCTCCCCGCTCATGAGCCGGGGGCGATGACCGTCTCCCGCCTCAGGAACCGGGGCACGCAGCCGGAGGCCATCGCCAGTGCCCAGCGCGTGGAGTGGATACTCGACCGGGTTCTGCCGGAATGGCGCTCCAGCATCCCTTTGTTCCAGAGCGTCTTCTACAACGACGACCCGAAGCCCGGCCAGCCCCGTCTGAGGCTCATGGTGGACGACGGCAGCGACACCTTCCGCAGCGTCCACCGTGGCGCGATGGCATTTGCCGAAGCCCGCTACGCGGGCATTCGGAACCCGAAGAGCCATGAGGACGGACTCCCGGAGCTGCTGGAGCACGAAGCTCTCGATCAGCTCGCCGCCTTCAGCGCCCTGGCCCCCTGGGTGGACGGCGCCACGGTGTCCGCGTAGAGGGAAAGCCGGTCAGCGCAGGAGTTCGCTTGTCTGGCGGGCGGCGTCGCGGGCGGGGCGGCCCACGCCGATGAGGGTGGCGGCGGCCGGGCCGGTCCAGTCGCCGTAGCCGAACAGGTGCAGGCGCGGCTCGTCGACGGCGCGGGTGCCGTCCGTGACGATGTGGCCGCGGCTGCCTCGCTGGCGCAGGGTGACGAACGGGGCGAGGGCGGGGCGGAAGCCGGTGCACCGGATGACGGCGTCGGCCACGGCGCGGGTGCCGTCTGCCCATGCCACCCCGGTCGCGGTGAGGCGGCTGAACATCGGCTTCACGTCCAGGAGCCCGGTATCACGGGCTGCCCGGACCGGAGGCACCGCCCCGATGTCGCCGAGAGACGCGACGCCGCCGGTGTCCGTGCGACCGGCGTCGAGGGCGCGCCGGCGGGCGGTCGCCGCGTGGAAGAGGGCCCGGCCGTCGATGTCGTCGGCGAGGTAGCGGGGCGGGCGCTGGGTAACCCACGTCAGCTCGGAGGCGGGCGCCAGGTCGGCGGCGATCTGGGCCCCGGAGTTCCCGATCGGTCTCGACCCGGAGGTACGGCCCGTCGCGGTGGACGGCGGAGACCCGCACGCCCCGCCGCACGGGAAGGTCGTACCGCTTCTCGTAGTCGGCGAGGTACGAGACCACGTGGGCCGCGTCGGGATAGACCTCGCCTTCCTGAGCGGGCATCAATCGGCCCGGCAGCGAGGAGCACGCGGCCGGGGAGAAGAGGTGGAGGGAGTCCCAGGTGTGCTGCCAGGCGCCGCCAGGCCCGCCTGGGCGTCGAGGATGACGTGCTCGATGCCCAGGCGGCGCATGTGGTGGCCGGTGGCGAGCCCGGACTGGCCGCCGCCGATCACCACCACGTCGGTGCGATGTGTCATGAGGTGAGCTGCTGCTCCGTGAACTTTCTGCGCCAGGCCAGCGACACGTGGACGAGGGCGACGAGGACGGGGACCTCGATGAGGGGACCTACGACGCCGGAGAGGGCCTGGCCGCTGGTGACGCCGAAGGTGGCGATGGCCACCGCAATGGCCAGCTCGAAATTGTTGCCGGCGGCGGTGAACGCGAGGGTGGTGGTGCGGTCGTACGGCAGGCCGATCGTCTTGCCGAGGGCGAAGGTGCCGAACCACATCACGGCGAAGTAGACGAGCAGCGGGAGCGCGATGCGGGCGACGTCCAGGGGCTGGGAGGTGATGGTCTTGCCCTGGAGGGCGAAGAGGATGACGATCGTGAACAGCAGTCCGTACAGGGCCCAGGGGCCGATCTTCGGCAGGAACTTCGCCTCGTAGCTCTCGCGGCCGAGCCTCTTCTCGCCGATCCGGCGGGTCAGGAAGCCGCCGAGCAGCGGGACGCCGAGGAAGATGACGACGTTGAGGGCGATGTTCCACATGGAGATGTCGAGGTGCTCGCCGTTGCCGAGGCCGAGCCAGCCGGGAAGCAGGTCGAGGTAGAACCAGCCGAGGACGCCGAACGCGACGACCTGGAAGACCGAGTTCAGGGCGACCAGGACGGCGGCGGCCTCGCGGTCGCCGCAGGCGAGGTCGTTCCAGATGATGACCATGGCGATGCAGCGGGCAAGGCCCACGATGATCAGGCCGGTGCGGTACTCGGGCAGGTCCGCCAGGAAGATCCAGGCCAGGGCGAACATGAGCGCGGGGCCCAGGATCCAGTTGATGACCAGCGAGGTGATCATCAGCCTGCGGTCGCCGGTGACCGCGTCGAGCTTGTCGTAGCGGACCTTCGCCAGGACCGGGTACATCATGATCAGCAGGCCGACCGCGATGGGCAGGGAGATCCCACCGATCTCCACCTTGGCGAGCGCGTCGTTCAGGCCGGGGATCAGGCGGCCGAGGCCGAGGCCGAGGCCCATGGCGATGAGGATCCAGACCGCGAGGAAGCGGTCCAGGGTGGAGAGCTTCGCCACGACCGAGGCGTCTTCGGTGGTCGCGGGAGCTTGGGTGGGGGTCACGGACAGGCCCTCTTGTTCTCGGCGGCGGTGCGCGCGGATGCGGCCAGGTCGGCGAACTGGGCGGCGAGCTGGGTGATGACGTCCGGGCGCAGCTTGTAGTACACGAAGCGGCCGCACGGCTCGGTTTCCACGACCCCGGCCTCTCTGAGGACCTTCATGTGGTTGGAGAGGTTGGTCTGCTTGGCGCCCGTCTCCTCCACGAGATGGGTGAGGCAGAGCGTCTCGCGGGAGAGCAGGGTCACGATCTGAAGCCTGAGGGGGTCGGCCAGGACTCGCATCACTTCAGTGTCGACTGACGTCATCATGGGCTGATACTGTCACATCAGTGGTGGATGACGCCACTGGGTGCTGATGTCAGTGGCGCCTGATCCCCGTCGTGAGACAAGAGAGACCTCTGATGTCCGACAAGCCCTCCGTGCTCTTCGTCTGTGTCCACAACGCCGGCCGCTCCCAGATGGCCGCCGCGTGGCTGAGTCACCTCGCCGGGGACCGTGTCGAGGTCCGGTCCGCCGGTTCGGCGCCCGCCGACTCGGTGAACCCGGCCGCGGTCGAGGCGATGCGCGAGGTCGGCATCGACATGTCCGCTGAGACGCCGAAGATCCTCACGATCGACGCGGTGAGGGCCTCCGACGTGTGCATCACCATGGGCTGCGGCGACACCTGCCCCGTCTTCCCGGGCAAGCGCTACCTGGACTGGAAGCTGGAAGACCCGGCTGGCCAGGGCGTCGAGTCCGTCCGTCCGATCCGTGACGAGATCAAGGTCCTGATCGAGGGCCTGATCGCGGAGATCGCCCCGGAGCCCGCGCCGTGAGCGGGACCACAACGTGTGGGCGGCTCCTTGACGACGACGACCGAGGTCGAGAACTTCCCCGGCCTCCCCGATGGTGTGGAGGGCCCGGTCCTCATGGAGACCATGCGGGCCCAGGCCGAGCGGTTCGGCGGCGAGATGATCGATGACGACACGTCTCCGTCGACCTGGCCGACGTAGTCAAGACCGTCACCGACAGCGAGCGAGGGCACCGTCCACCGCGCAAAGGTCGTGATCATCGCGACCGGCTCCGGATACCGCAAGCTCGGCCTCCCGAAGGAAGAGGAGCTCTCCGGGCGTGGGATGTCCTGGTGCACACCTGCGACGGGTTCTTCTTCAAGGGCCGCGACATCATCGTGGTCGGCGGCGACATCGCCATGGAGGAAGGCACCTTCCTCACCCGCTTCGCCAAGTCGGTCACCGTCGTCCATCGTCGCTCGACCCTGCGGGCCTCCCCGGTCATGCAGAACCGCGCCTTCACTGACGACAAGATCTCCTTCCTCTTCGACAGCGAGATCACCGAACTGGAGGACAAGGACGGCAAGCTGTCCGGCCTCACGGTGCGCAACGTCCTCACCGAGGACAGGCGCCACCTGGACGTGACGGGCCTGTTCATCGCGATCGGCCACGACCCGCGCAGCGAGCTGTTCACCGTCAAGAACGTGACCGACGCATACTCGGGGACGTCCTGCAGAGCGACAAGCCCGTCCTCGTCGACTTCCGGGCGGCCTGGTGCGGCCCCTGCCGCCGGCTCAACCCGTCGCTGGAGGCCATCGCCGCCTAGCACGGCGAAATGATCGAGATCGGCAAGCTCAACATCGACGAGAACCCGGAAACGGCAGCCGCCTACGGCGTCATGTCCATCCCGACGATGAACGTCTACGTGGACGGAAAGGTCGCCAAGACCATCGTCGGCGCCAAGCCCAAGGCCGCACTCCAGCGCGAGCTGGGCGAGTTCATCACCGCCTGACCCCACGGCACCGACGCACCCGCGAGGGACATCACCGGCTCCGGCCCCCGCCGAGCTCATGATGCTGTTGGTTAATTCGGGGGTTCGCGTGACGTCGGCCTTCAAGACCCAGTTGGGTTCTTGAAGGCCGACGTTGTCGTATGGGGTGGGTGTCGATGTCGATGCAGCCCAAGGAACCGGTGGTGGTTCCGGCGGAGACGGTGCGGGTGGCGCGGGCCGCGTTCCCGAAGGGGAGTCTGGCGATCCGGGTCCGGGACGAGCTGGGGCCGCTGTTTCGCGACGAGGAGTTCGCGGATCTGTTCCCGGCGCGGGGGAAGCCTGCCTGGTCACCGGGCCGGCTGGCGCTGGTGTTGGTGTTGCAGTTCGTCGAAGGGCTGACCGACCGGCAGGCCGCGGAGGCAGTGCGGGCGAGGATCGATTTCAAGTACGCCCTCGGGCTGGACCTGGATGATCCCGGATTCGACTTCTCGGTGCTCTCGGAGTTCCGTGACCGTCTGGTGGAGGCAGAGGCCGGGCGGCGGGTGCTGGATGGCATCTTGGCCGCGGCCGACGAGAGGGGACTTCTCAAGACAGCGGGGCGGGCCCGGACCGACGCCACGCACGTGGTGTCGGCGGCGCGTGATCTGTCCTGGCTGGAACTGGTCGCGGAAACGCTCCGTTCAGCGCTCACCGCGCTGGCCCGGGCCGCTCCCGACTGGCTGGGCCGGGTCGCCGAGCCGGACTGGTTCAAGCACTACGCGACCCGGGCCGAGGAATCCCGGTTCCCCAAGTCCCGCACCAAGCGGGACGAGGTGGGTCTGCGGATCGGCCGGGACGGGATGCGGCTGCTTGAGGCTGTCCGGTCGCCCGAGGCGCCCGAAGGACTGCGGCTGCTTGAGCGGGTGGAAATCCTGCGCCAGGTCTGGGTCCAGCACTTCCACCTGGTGGAGGGGCAGGTGAGGCGACGGGACCCAAAAGACCGTCCGCCGGGCGCACTGCGCCTGGTCACGCCCTATGACATCGAGGCACGCGGCAGCGTCAAACGGGACACCATGTGGGACGGATACAAGGTCCACCTCACCGAGACCTGCGAGCCGGACGTCCCGAACCTGATCACGAACGTGGCCACCACCGTCGCGACGGTTTCCGACATGTCGATGACCGAGACCGTGCACGCCCAGCTCGCCGAGTCGGGCCGTCTGCCCGTTGAGCATCTGGTCGATGCCGGATACGCCGACGCGCATCTGCTGGTCAGCACCCGACGCGAGTACGGCATCACGCTCACCGGCCCGGCCGCCGCCGTCATCAGCCACCAGGCCGCCGGTGGCGGCTTCACCGGCGACGACTTCACCATCAACTGGGCGGGCGAGCAGGTCACCTGTCCCGGTGGTAAGACCACCACCCGCTGGAACCCGGATCACTCCCAGCACGGCACCCCCGTGATCCGGGTCCGGTTCAACAGCGGCGACTGCCGGCCCTGCCCGGTCCGCGAGCAGTGCACCACCTCCAGCGTCGGCCGGCGCCTGACGCTGCGGCCCCGCGAGGAACACGAAGCACTCCACCAGGCCCGCGCCGACCAGGCCACCGACACCTGGAAGGAACGCTACAAAGCCCGCGCCGGAGTCGAGGGCACCATTTCCCAGGCTGTTGGGCGCTGCGGCCTGCGCAGATCCCGCTACCAGGGCCTGGCCAAGACCAGCCTCCAGCACCAGCTGACCGGTGCCGCCATCAACCTCGCCCGCCTCGACGCCCACCTCACCGGCACACGCAGGGCCCACACCCGCACCAGCCACTTCGCAGCACTTCGCCCCGCCGAGCCGAAGCTCGACGGGGCGAAGTAGACCCCCGAATTAACCAACAGCATCAGCTCATCGGCGGGGGCCGGAGCTTCTTCCATCCCGACGCCTACTGTTCGGCTGACATCCCCGCCCCGGGGTGCGCTCGCGCAGCCCGGGACTCCCACTTCTCCCTTGAGCGTGATCAGCGAAGCCGACAGCTTCTTCGCGCCGGACAAAGCACTTACGCACAGGGCGCGCCGTGCGGGGGCAATCGTCAACCACGCCGGCCGAGGCCCCGCGGTCAGGAGCGAGGTCGCACGTGGGTCGGGCCGGCCTCGAGCGCTTGGAGTAGTCGTTCGATGTCGTGGTCGGTGGTGTGGAGGTGCGGGCTGATGCGCAGTACGGATCCGCGGGCTCCTACGTGGACGCCGGCTTGATCGAGCGTGTTCAGCAGGCCGGCTCGCCGGTGTTCGGAGACTTGCAGGCCGAGCATGTGCGGGCCGCGTGGTTCGGGGACGTGCAGGCCGAGGTCGCGTGCGGCGGCCGCGATCCGTCCGGTAACGGCTTCCAGCGTCGCGGCGATGTTCGGCACCGTCCAAGCGACGAGCTGTTCGAGGGCGGCGATGGCCATCGGTGTGAGCTCGAATGCGGTGCGCTGTCCCATGTCGAAACGGCGCGCTCCGCGTTGGTATGTGTCGCGGTAGTCGACCAGGCGCGCGAAGTCCTGGGCGTCTTCGCGTGCGATCCAGTTCTCCTCCAGCGGTAGGCCGTCCTGGTGGTGAGGGGCGACGTAGAGATAGCCCAGTCCGAAGGGGCCGAGCAGCCACTTGTAGCCGACGGTGACCACGAAGTCCGGTCTCAGTTCGACGACATCCAGGGGAACGGCGCCGGCCGACTGGCTGGCATCGATGACCAGGGCTGCTCCGGCGTCATGGGCAGCTTGTGCGATGGGTGGCAAATCCACCAAGGTGCCGTCGGTCCAGTGCACCTGCGGCACCGAGACCACGGCGGCCGTCTCATCGAGGTCACGGAGGACCGCGTCCGTCCAGGTCTGTCCGGGCTCGCGGTGAACGGTGTGCACTGTCGTGCCGGTACGGGCAGCGAAGCGGCGCCAGGTGTAGACGCCGGAGGGGTACTCCTCCGCCAGGACCAGGACTCGCTGGCCGGGGAGGCCATCGAGGTTGGCAGCGGCTGTTGCGATGCCGTAGCTGGTGGCGGAGACCAGCGCGACATCGTCAGCTTCAGCACCGATGAGGCGGGCGAAGAGGCTCCGGCGTTGCTCGGCGGCGGTGAACCAGTCCGATGCGGTGATCGCCCATGGCTCTGCCCGGCGGCTCAAGGACTCTTGGCCCGCGGCGAGCACGCCGTTCAGAGTGGGCGCGAGGCTAGCGGTGTTGAAGTAGGCAACCTCATCTGGGACGTGGAAGAGATGACGTGCGCTGGGCAGGACGATGCCATGGGCCATGGTGTTCACGGTACTTCCGCCTCCTCCTGCGCGCTGTCCGGGCACGCGGCGTTGCGGGCCGCTGGTGGTAGCGGCCCGCGTCGGCTTGTCCGCTGGTGCGCCGCAGCTCCCGCCTCGTGCGTGGCGGGGTGCTCAGCCGGTGGGGGCGCCGAACCAGGTGGGCACTGTATTGAGCAGGTCCTGCTGGTTGTCGCCGACCCAGGCAACATGGCCATCCGGCCGCAGCAGGACTGCGGGCGCGTCGAGTTCCTCGGTGGCGTCCATGATGTGGTCGATCCGGTCCGCCCAGCCGGTCAAGGAGAACCGGCCGGTCCGGTCGAGCAGGAGGCCGCGGCCGCCGTGCATCTGGTCGTAGAGGCGGCCCTGCTTGAGCTGGATGTCCCGCAGTCGGCGTCCGAGCAGGTCGTGGCCGTTGCCGAGGTCATAGCGCACCCCGACGGCGGTGATCGTCTCGGTCAGTTCCCCTGGTTCCGGTTCCTGAACCACGTCAGAAGGGCGTAGCAGTACGGCCGGCAGGTGTTCTGGCCGGCGTCCCCGACTATCAGGTTCCTGGTCCAGTCCGAGACTGGCCCGATCGGCCCGCCGACTGCGTCGAGGAGGAGGTACGGCACCACCGGCTGACCGGTCTGCACCACCCCACGGGCCAGAATGCGTCGACCGGCGCCCAGCCGCGCGGAGTCGTATCCGGGCGGTCCCCCGGCGCTGCGGCGCAGACGAATGACGCTGCCCATCCAGGAGGCAGCGGGCCGCCGTAACGGAAAGCGGCCGGCGGCCCCAGCCACGAGCGGCCCACCCGCTCGAACGCCCCGTCGGCGGGCAGCGCCCGCAGTCGCCCGGCGCCGCTGTTGCGTCTCCAATACCCCGATCCCTACGCCGAGGCGGCCCGCCCGCGGTTGCACTCCGAGGCCGAGGTCACCGACACCACGCACCTCACCCCCGCCCAGGCCGCCCAGGCCGCCCAGGAGATCACAGAGGCCGTCAAGAGTTGAGGGAACGACCTTCCGGCGCCGCACCGCGCAGGTGACAACAAGCCTGCCTTTGTGTCAGCTATCGTGCTTCGGCTCGATTCCTCCGGACATCCGAGCCCTCTCGGCGTTGTACTCAGTAACCGACGTCGAGGTAGTCGATGTCAGTGAACTCGACGAAACGCTCGTCGGCACCTCGGCCGCTGTCCTTGAAGTAGGCCTCCTGAAGGGCCTAGGCGGCGATCTGCTGGAGTTCCGCCTCCGTCGCTCTGGTCTCCTGCGCGGCGAACAGACGACCCGCGTACTCGGGCGATGGCTTCGATGACCAGGCCAGTGCGCTGCTCGGCCTCCATGAGCTCGACGAGTTCGGGGCGCGAATACTCGATCTGGCCCTTCACGTACCGCTCGACGGTGGGCTGGGAGGTGGTCAGCAGGGTGGCGACGGCTTTGGTAGAGCCCCTCGACGAGGTAGCGGATTTGGGCGCCGGCGGACTTGGAGATCGGCCGGTGACCGCGGCAGCCCGGTCCGGACCGTCCGCGACGACGCTCACCGTGCCAACCCCGTTGTACTCGTAAGCGGTCACGGCGCCCGGCGGCGATCTCGCTCTCGGTGGCACTCGATGGGGTGGCACGGGACACAGTGGAACCGGCTTCGCCGTTGGCGGATCTGCCATACGAAGGTAGGCGGAGGAACGGAAACGATCACCGCCCGTGTCCGCCGCATGCTTCCTGCCCCACCCGAGCGACGAGGCTGCCCACAGACGCGAGCAGGACCCGGCCGGAGTGATTACGGTCCCGGGCCGGGTCCTGCTCGCTTGGGGCAACCGTCGTGGCTTTCCCATCCGCGCGGGGGGGGTCAAGCGATTGCTGCGACGCCGATGCCGATGCCGATGAACAGCCATCCGGTCGTCAGTTCCCAGCGGTGACGGAATCTCGGTCGGGCGAGGAGCGCCCGTAGGTGCGTGGCGACGGCGACCAGGGCGAACCAGTAGACGATGCCGATAAGGACGTCCAAGGTGCCGAGGAAGAAGATCTGCCGGGTCATCGATCCGCCGCCGTTGACGAACTGCGGCAGGATGCTGATGAAGAACAGGGCCGCCTTGGGGTTGAGTACATTGGTGAGGAAGCCCTGGATGAAGCCGGACCGCCACCGGCCTCTGGTGGGTCCGGCCTCCGCGGGGTCCACCTGCGCCGGGCTGTTCTCGGGGCCGCCTGTCGCCTCTCGGCCGGCCGACCGCTCACGGGCGGCCCGCCGAGCTGCCAGCACGGCCCGTACCCCGAGGTAGACGAGGTAGGCCGCGCCGAGCAGCTTGATGGCGTCGTAGACCATAGGGGAGCGAGCGGCGATCAGCGACAGTCCGGTGGCGGCGGCGAGCATGTGCACACACAAGCCGGCCTGGGCGCCCAGCGCCGCGGCCCGGCCCTTTGAGGGGTGTTCGGCTGCTGACCGGCATACCACGAGGAAGTCCGGCCCCGGAACGAGGTACGCCGCCAGCACCACACCAAGGAACCCGACGAGATCAACCGACATTCGCTCTCCGTTCATCAGCCCCGTGGCCGGTCCGCCAACGGGATTGGTTCGTCCATGGGCCGGTGCACCTGGGGCTGGGACGTCGGGTCCGATGTCAGGTCACGAAGGTCCGCACGGATCACCGGGCGACCGCCCGGTCGATTAACTTGAGGCCCCGCTCCAGTTGTCCTGCCGCGGCTGTCAGTGGCGGCCGGAGCTTGACCACCTGGTCGTGGACTCCGGCCGTTTCCAGCAGCAGACCGTTGCGGAAGGCGGCGTCACACACCTCGCGGGCCGTGCCTGGACGGATGAAGGGCAGACCCCGGGCCAGGCCGCACCCGCGAGGTGCGGGCAGCCCGTGCCGGCAGGCGGTCTCGGCGAAAGCGTGTCCCACCTGGCCGCCCAGCGCGGTGGTCCTTGCTTCCGGCGTTCTGTCGGACCAGCACAACTCCAGCGCCTGGGCGGCGGCGACGAACGCCGGCTTGTAGCCGCGGAAGGTGGCGCTGTGCTCCCCCGGCTCACACGCGTCGCACTCGAGGCGGAGCAGCGTCAGGGCCATGGGCATCGCGTACCCGCTGTTGGACTTGGCCAAGCAGACGATGTCGGGGAGGATCGCGGCCGCTTGGAGGCCGGGCGATCGCCTGGTCGCGGTTGTCCGGAGGGTCATCGAAGGGCGTTTGGCATGGTGTGCGGCAGCGGGATGCCCGCCCCGGCGCGTTTCATCGGGTTGTAGGTGCGTTTCATCGGTTGGCGGTGACCGCCAGCGACCCGAGCGTCCTGCCCTGGAAGCCGCGTTCGAAGTAGGCGACGGCGTGTCACCCGGTGCATTTCCGGGCGAGCTTGAGCGCGGCCTTGACATTACTCGGCGGAACCAGGGGCTCTCCCTTGGCCGACGACACCGGGGTCGCCAGGCGCCAGCGCGACGCCCTTGCCGCGCACAACTGGCACGAACCCGTGCCAGTTCTGCGGGCGGCCTGGTTCTCGTGACGCCAGAGGTCCATCACCAAGCACGTGCGTGGACGGATGATCTCTGCGGCCAGCAGCACCTCGCAGGGGGCCTCGATGCTCACCGTGTCGACGGCGGGTGGGGCAGCCACTTCGATGCGGGTGCCGTCCGCGCCGACGGCGAGCGTCACGACGGTTGATGTGGCCAAGGTCATCTGCTGTCGGGCTCACCCAGAACGGCGTAGGTGTCGATCGGCTCGCGCTGCGCGGGCGAGGGTGGCGACGGCAAATCCGGGGGCGATGTCGAAGTGGAGACTGCTGTAGGAATCGGCCGTCAAGTGGTGGCGTGTGATCACGCAGCCTCCCCCGGCGTAAGGCCCGGGCGGCCGTGGGGCGGGCAACCTCGTCCGCTCCCGCTTGGCGGGCATCAACCTTGGTTCCGGCTCCGCCTGGCGAGCCCGGTGCGCAGCCCGGGCCACGGAATTTCTGGCCGGAGCAGGCGACGCCCGGAACGCAAAGGGGCCCCTGTTCAACCGGAACCGTTCCGGCTGACCAGGGGCCCCGTAGTACCGGTCGGTCCTAGCTGCGGACTAGGGACGCGGGGTCGAACTCGATCGGGAACGGCTCGTCGATGCGTCCCACGGCGCCCGCGAGGAGTGGCGGCAGGTCTTCATACGAACTGGCTCGCAGGAACCCGATCAGGATCCGCGGCGCGGGCTCCAGCCCGATGCGCCAGCAGTACTCGATACCCGCCGCCGGTACAGCGCGGCTTGAGCTTGCGGTCTGTGACCGGGGTGGACGGTGAAGCGTTCTCCCGCCGGGCCGGCCGCCGGTACAGCGCCGCTGGCGTCGGCGACGCTCGGCCCCTACGGCCGGAGGCGACGGATCAGCCGCACCGGATCGGTCCGGTGTCGAGGTTGTATTTCACTCCTCCCCGGACCAGCGAGCCGCTCACCGAGATGCACTGCCCCGTCGAGTTGAACCAGGTGTACAGCGGTCCGGCGTAGTAGCGCAGGTTGGCCGGATGCTCCTTGGGCGGGTCGACGGAGTAGTCGCCGCCCTCGTCGAAGATCGCCACGGTGACGTGCGAGGCGAGGCCGTCGTAGGGACTGGACCAGAACTTCACGCAGTTCTTCTTGGTCGAACCGTTCCAGTAGGTGCGCGCGTAGCCGCCCCCGTCGCGCCCCGCCGGATTCTTGGCCCAGTACGTTTTGCCGTCCCAACTTCCGCTGCACTGCTCGGCGGCGGGGGCCGCCTGCGCTGTGGGGGAGGCAACAAGACCGAGCAGCAGCGCCATGACGCCGACGCCCAGCACCTGTGGTGTACGTAACCGCTTCTTCAGCATTCGCATCTCCTGCTGATCAGATGCCGTTGACCCGGTCTGCCCAGGCCATGCCTATTACGCTCCGCTCCCCACGGACCGCACATCCGACGTTTCACGAAATCTCCACCGGATTCACCGCGACGCCACCACCGGGACCAAGGCCGTCCGGTGCGAGCCCGAACGTCTTTGCGGGGTAGACGCGGTGGCCAGGGTGCGGTTCGTGTCCGCGTCGACGCGATGGCGGGCCCGGTAGGCGGGATGACTGGCTGACTCCGTGGGCCGGGAGAGGTAGGGCCTTTCGGCCAGCTGGTGGGAGCCCATCGCGGTAGGCGTGGCGACGCATACATCACGCTCCGCGACTGTCCCCAAATTCGTGCCAGAACCGAGTTGCGGCGTCGTTTCGACACGATATTGAGAGTCGCTCGCTCGCGCGAATAGCCGATGTCGCAAGAACGGGAGGCATCCCTTGCCCGTTCACCTGGCTGGCGGCGAGCTGTGGCCGACCGCGGACCTCCGGGTGAGGCTGGTGGGGTACGGGCGAAAGCCTTCCAGGGCCCGACCCGTACGCAGGGCCCAGAACTGCCGCCACCCACCCTCGCGGAGATGATGATGTCGCACGCCAACGAGGTCAGAATCCCCTTCCTCTTCTGCTCGTCGCCGCAGGCGCCCGGGATCCAGGGCGTCGACAGGGTCAAGATCCTCTGGGACGGGGAAGAGATCTGGCAGGGTGAAGCCGGGACCGGTGAGACCAATACGCCCGAGGTGACCAGACCCCTGCTGGGGTCGGGCACCCTCGCGCTGGCCGTGAGGCCGGCGGCGGAGGGCAGCGTGTGGGACGTCATCGGCTCGATGGTGCTGAGCGAGGCGGATCTGGGGGCAGGCATCCAGACCGCGCGATTCGTGAAGAGCGGCGCGGACTACGAGCTCTCCTACGAGGTGGCCATGGACGTCAGCGACGACCGACCCTGATCACAGGGCCGGACCATCGGCCACTCATCAGATCTCCTGAACAGCCGGCAGATGAAATCCCCTGGGCGGGGTACCGGTAGCACGCGGAATCAACCGTGCCGGTTGCCGCGGGCCGTTGCTACTTCTGAGTCACACCCATGATCGGGTAGCCTCCGGAACCGCTTGGTCCGCTCTCCGATGCCCCCCAACAGGAGGACTCATGCCTGCCCCCGTCGCCGCCACGACCGCCACCCTCCCAGAAGGCAGATCGGGCGAGGACGCCTCCCGCCGCAAGCTACGAGGCGGTGACCGCGCGTGCCACAGCGTCGGACGCCTGCGGCCGACTCACATATCGACGGGAGGAGCGCCGGTCTCTTGAAGTTCCGGATCGGACGCCCGACACACCCGTCCACACACCCGCCCGCCCACGCACACGCACACGCACACGCACACCCGGGCCCGGGGGGCTCCGGCCCCCGCGCAGTTCCCGCCCAGGCCGGCGCCGTGGGCGAGTCGGCCGGCGCCGAGCCGCCGCTCTCGGCCCACGAAATCGCCCTCATACGGGCTTCCGTCTCCGTCGTGGAGCCGTTCGCCGCGGACATGACGGTCTATTTCTATGCGATCCTCTTCGCCCGCTACCCCGAGGTCCGTCCCATGTTCCCGCCGGGAATGGACGCCCAGCGCGGGCGCCTGCTGCGCGCGCTGCTGCGCATCGTGGACTTGGTCGACGACCCGGAGCGCCTGGTCGGCTTCTGCGGCCACCTCGGTCGCGACCACCGCAAGTTCGGCACCCTCAGCGCGCACTTCCCGGCCGTGGGCGAATGCCTCCTCGCTGCTCTGGCCCGCTACGCCGGCCCGGCCTGGACCGCGGACATCGCCGCGGCCTGGACCAAGGCGTACGGGGTGGTCGCCGACGTCATGATCAGCGCTGCCGAGCAGGACGAGACGCAGCGGCCCGCGGTGTGGCCCGCCACGGTGGTGCACAAGGTCCTGCGCGGACACGGCATCGCCGAGGTGACCGTGCGGCCCCATATGCCGTACCCGTACGCGGCCGGGCAGTACGTCAGCCTCGAAACTCCCTGGTGGCCCAAGCAGTGGCGCTACTACTCGCCGGCCAACGCACCCCGCCGGGACGGCACCCTCACCTTCCACGTGCGCGCGGTGAGCGGCGGTTCGGTCAGCGACGCGCTCGTACACCGCTCTGCCGTCGGAGACGTGGTCCAACTCGGGGCACCCATGGGGGACATGGTGCTGGACGCCGCCGTCCACAGCGACCTGCTCTGCGTGGCGGGCGGCACCGGTCTCGCACCGATCCGCGCGATCGTCGAGGAAGTGGCCCGTCGCGGCGGACGGCACCAGGTCGATCTGTTCCTCGGAGCCCGTACCGGCGCCGAGCTGTACGGGGTCGACGACATGCTCCGGATGGCGCAGCAGCACCATTGGCTGTCCATCAGGGGCGCTGTCTCTCACGAGCACATCCCCGGCATCCGGGGATCCCTGCCGCAGGTTCTCGCCGAGTACGGCCCGTGGTACCAGCACGACGTCTTTCTCAGCGGGCCGGCCCCGATGGTGGTCTCCGCGAGCAAGACGCTCACGCAGCACGGCACTGCGCCCGACCGCATCCACCACGACCCCTTCGAGACCCCCGTCCTGTCCGCTTCCTGAGACACACCCGTGCCGAACCTGCCAGGAGAACGCCCCCGTGACTTTCCCACCGCCCGCTTTCGGATCAGCAGGTGAACACCGGCTGCAGCAGCACATGGGCAGCGCCGACCGCGCCGCACGGTTCTACGACCAGCAGGTGCGCTCCCGCCTCACGGCCGAGATGCAGGAGTTCATAGGCCGCCAGAGCATGGTCTTCCTGGCCACCGCGGACTCCCGCGGGGAATGCGACGCCAGTTTCCGGGCGGGTCCGCCCGGCTTCGTGCGCGTGCTGGACGAACACACCCTCGCCTATCCGGAGTTCCGGGGGAACGGCGTGCTCGCCAGCGCCGGCAACATGACGGAGAACCCGCACCTCGGCATGCTCTTCGTCGACTTCACGCACGACCACGTCGGCCTGCACGTCAACGGCGTCGCCCAGCTCCAGCTCGACGCCGAGCTTCGTTCGGCGCACCCCCGCCTGCCCCAGGACATCGCGCCGGGCCGCGCCCCCGAGATGTGGGTCCGCCTCACCGTCGAAGAGGCTTACATCCACTGCTCCAAGTACATACCGCACCTGGTGCCGGGCCCCCGCGCCGCCCACCCGGCCGACCGGCCGAAGGACGCGGACTACTTCACCGCGCGGGCAGCGAAGGCGTCACGCCCCACCCGGTGAGCCGCGTGAACCCCTCGACGCCCATGGCACCGGGCGGGCCCCGGGCGGCCGGGGCCGGGCGGGGCCGGGCGGCACCGGCCGGAGGGTGCCGGGCGGGGCCGGTCCCGGCCACCGCGCCGGCACCGCGCCGCTCGATCACGCCCGCCCCAAAGCCCAGGCACCCGGCCCGGTTCACCCGGTTACTGCACAGTTGCGCGGTCCTCCTCGTACTCACCGGTCACTCCGGACCCGTCGAAGATGTGGGCGACAGCGGAGAGTCAGTACCCTCCATAGCCTCCTGTCCCGCTGGTGCCGGTGCCCCCGATCTCACGGCTGGATGAGCTGCGGCCCGACGGGGGCAACGTGAAGGTCCGGTAGTCCTCGTAGAACAGTTCCCGCCACCAAGTCTCGAAGCTCACGCTTTCGAGCTCGCGCTCCGTCTGGGTGATCGCCGTTCTGTCCCACTGCAGTTGGACCGGCTTCAGATCGTTGAGTGCCTGGCGCAGACCCGGCAGGTCGACGGGCGGATTCATCTGCGGCGAAGTCGGTGCGATGCCGTCCCCGGCGGGTACGTCGTGCCGGAAGACGTACGCGGTCGGTCGGCCGTTGGTTGCCATCGACCAGCCCCAGAGGGGCCGTTCGGCGAGCGCGGCCTTACGGCGATGAGCCTGCCGTGCACGTTCCCCTGCTTTTTCCTTCTCGATCCACATCGCTCCCGCGATCTCTTGCCGGATCGGCTTGTAGGCCTCCCCGGCCTCCTGCATGACACGCTCGTAGCGCTGCCGGGCCTTCTGCCAGTTGCGTAGGGCGAGGGGTGCGGCGAAGCGCCTCCACCGCGGGACGGACCTGGCGCGATGGTTGGCCGCAACCAGCTCGGCGCTGACGCCGTCCACGGCGGTGGCATAGGCGACGGCAGCTTCGACCCAGCGACGGCAGGCTTGCGCCGTGCACGGTACGAGACAGCTGTCTCCGTCGGTGTCGACCAGGAGGGGGCGGCCCGTCGTGCTGAACCGAAACCCTCGGGGTGCGTCATTCGGCCGGGGGGTCCGAACCGGAAAGAAGCGATCCGGGTTTGTCCGCCATCCACCCAGCAGCCATGGAGGCCGGTATTCCGAAACGTAAACCTTGCCGTCCTCGGGTTCGACCAGTTCGGCGCCGTCCTGCAAGGACAGCAACGTCCTGTCCACCACAAGGTACGGCAGTTCTAAGCGACTCATCGGCTCTCCCCCGTGTGCCTGGACCCTCATGATGCTGTCCTGCCCACCCGCCGGACAATGCCGCCGCTCGGTGGTCATCTCAGGCCGGTGCCAGGAGCAGATCAACTTCCGCGCGCCGGGAAGGCCGACCGCGGTTGAGTGCTCCGTACAGGGCCCCGTGCTCGCGCCGATGCTCGGGCGCCGGCGCCAGGTCCACCAGCGTCCTCACTCGTCCGTCGCTGCACAGCGCCACATCCGTCAGCTCGAACAGCGCGTCGCACCGCCCGATCAGGCAGTCGTAGAAAACCTTTCGGCATACGCCGTCGTCGGCCCCGGCACCTCCGAGGGTCTGCCGGCTCCCGGTGTGCAACCGGCGCGGCCCGAACCGGCGGAGGCGGCGAAACCGAAAACAGCGGTGCCGGTGTGGTGCGCGGGGCTGGCCTGGTCGGCGCTGTCGGTGGACAACCAGCGCATCCTGCAAGCCCTCAGCGACCGTAACCGACTCGGTCAAGGAGCTTTGACGTGCCAGGAGATGGCCGCCTGCATTGGCCTGGACCCCGTACCGGAAAAGGTGGAGGCACTGCGATCGAAGACCAAGCGGCTGACGGCGCGCGGCTGGCTGATCGAGCCGACACCTGGCCGATTCACGCTCGCGAAGGACGTGGCCGGGCAACGCGGCGGGTGGCTTGGTGACGCCCCGAGGCCGCCTCGCGGGTTTGAGCCCGGTGCCGCGACTGACGAACCTGGCGAAGAGTCGTGTCCTACCGGCTCGAGGCGCGGCCAACCGCCCCCGCTACGTCCTACTTCTCCTCCGGCTCCCAGGCGCGGAGCAGGTCGAGCAGCCCTGCGTCTCCGTCAACGTGCAAGGAGTCGGCCTGGATCCGGTCGTACAGGTAGAGGACCAGCTCACTGGCCGTGCCGTGGACGGCGGCGCCGGCTGCGTCCGAGTCCTCGCCGGTCGCGTCAGTGGGCGCGGGGATGCGGGTGGAGCGTGCGCCGTCGCCGTCGACGGTGAGGCGCCAGGAGCGGCCCTCGGCGGCGTGGAAGTCGAAGGCCGTGGGCTTGTGCGGCCAGGCACTCGGCGTTGCGCAGACGGTGTACAGGAACTCCTCCACACCGTCGAGCGCCAGCTCGACCGGCAGCGGCTGCGGGGAGCCCCCGGCGAGCTGGGCGTCGTAGGTGTGCACCGCGGTCTCCTGGACCCGGTGCCGGGCGGTGCCGCCGGCGGTCTGCGGTGACTGCGACGCGGGCCACCACGTCCAGCAACCGCTCTCCGGCCCCGCCGCGCGCAGGGCGCCCAGCAGAAGCTGCGTCGACGCGTCCAGCCAGGCCAGCAGGGCCTCACGCTCCTGCGGCACTTCCAGCGCGGCGCGCGCGGCGACGGCCTCGGCCGGGGGAGCGTCGGCAGACCCCGCGCCGACGATGGCGGCCCAGAAACGGTCTCCCCCACCCAGGTGCTTCACCAGATCGAACAGCGTCCACCCGGGGCAGCTCGGCACCTGCGCGTCGAGACCGGGAGCGGCGGCGACCACGGCGCGGAAGGCGGTCGACCGTTCATCGATCAGTCGCAACAGGTCAGGGAACTCAAGATTCTTCTCCACGCCGGATGTCTATCACCGTACTTCGGTGATCGGACAGCGATTTTCACAGTCGCCGCCGGTTGGCCATTGCGGACGTCCTCGCCTCCCACCGCTCCGGTGACAAGCTGCGCACTGCCGCGAGGACGCTGGTGGTGGCGGTACGCCAGGCGTCATGCCTGTGGGTGCTCTGGCCTCGCCCCTGCGGCCGGGCACCTCGGCGACGTGACGTCCACCCGGTGCGCGCGGTCGCTGCCGCTCGATGTGATGGACGCGGAGGTCACGACGCCGGGTGAGGACCGGTCGGCTCGGGAGTTCAGGTGACTCCCGTTCGACCAGCACTCCTCAGCTTCGGAGCAACAACAGCCACTTAGTACTGCAACGGTATTTGCCGTGACGGTTTGTTGACCTCTGGTGGGGTGTGGCCGCGTCGTTCGTAGCGGCTGATGCGGGCTTGGAACTATCGTCGCCGTCGCCAGTGTGACCAGTGCAGGACGTGGTCGATGCTCGGGCGGGGCGACGATGAGGCAGGCGTGGGCGGCCATGGCCAGGGTCATGTGGCGGTGCCAGCCGTCGTAGCGGCGGACCTGGTAGTCGTCCAGGCCGCACTCCTGCTTCGCGCTCTGGAAGCATTCCTCGACCGACCGGCAGCAGTCGATCGGCGAGCTGGACCGCGCGCTCACCACGGCAACTGAAGGCCGACCGCTACCCGGCTGCTCCACCGACCCCAGCCGCACCGAGGACATCAGGTGGCGCCAGGCCCGCACCACGCTGCTCGAGGCCGTCGCACGCCACCGCCACGCTCCCCTGCTCGCCGCCATCGTCGAGCTCGGCGGTGAGCTGGAGAGCTCCCAGCTACCCCTAACGGGCGCTTCAGGGGCGCGGTCATGCCAGAAGGCTGCGCGGTCAGCGCCGGCCACCGCCGATGCGGCGGTCGTCGGCCAGTGCGGTCAGCGGGCCGAACTCGCGGGCAAGCTCGCTCCACGTCAGAACCTCGCCGCAGCGGGCCGGGAACTCCTTCGGGTTGAACTCGGGCATGGTCCAGGTGCCAGTGCCCCGGTCCCGCAGCCACAGGTCCCCGTCACCGTCGACCACAGTCGGCGGGACCGGTACGGGCTCGGCCTGATCGGTGGGCTCCCAGGTGACCCGGCCCGGGTGGGAAGCGCGGCGCAGCTCGGTGGTGGCCAGCCGCGCGGCCAAGTCACGGGTGGACTCTTCGGCGTCCTTGACCGACGCGAGTCGGAATGCGTCGTCAAGTACGGGCAGGGCTGGATTCTTGCTGCGCTTCGAACTCATACGCTGACTACCTCCGGTGGGGGGCGTCACATCCGTTGTGGCACCCGTAGAGGAACACCGTATCCGAGGCGTGAGCCGAGCCGGCTACGACCACTGTCCAGGTGGAGGCGCTGGCACACCGGGCGGTGGGGCTAGGTCGTGTTTTAGAACTGGGGTCCGTGTCTCACCTCATTCCGTGAGGATCTCGGTGTGGGGCGAGGAGATCTTTCAGATGGGCAATGGGTGGTGCTGGGTCCGTGGTTGCCGGTCGCAGTGTTGAGCAGGCCGTCGGTGTGCCGTCGGCGGTTGATCGACGGATCCGCTGGCGGGTGCGGACCGGGGCGCCGTGGCGGGATCTGCCGACGGAGTACGGTCCGTGGCAGACGGTCTATAGGTTCTTCCGTCGCTGGCAGCGCGAAGGTGTCGGGTCGGCGGTGCCGCCCGGGCCCCCGGCCCCGGCGGCCGCCCGGCCGAACCCCACCAGCCCGCCCCAAACGGGGGCGCGCGGGTCGCCAACCGCGGCCGCACGACCCTGTGCCACGTACTGCTCGAACCACTCGGCCGGCACGAGGTAGGCCAAGGTCTTCCCCTTGCGGGTGATCGCGGCGGGCTCCCCCGCGATCCGGGTGCGATCGAGGATCTCACCCATCCGCTTGCGAAGCTCGATCGTCGAGTAGGTTTTCGGCTCCATCCCTCCAACCTACCCCAACTATCATAGTTGCGATAGTTCGTGTGCGCGCACGCGAACTCCCTGCCGGGCATATCGCGAACGGCACCATCGAACATCCCTGCGGGCACGGGGTCGCACGAACCAGGTCCAGCGCGTCGTCATGGGCGGCGCACCCCCTAGGCTGTGCGCCGGTCGGCCCCGGGCGCGGGGTCCCAGAGGTCGGGGAACAGGATGTCCGTAGAACGTCACATAGCGGAAATGCTCCAGCAGATCGCGCGTCAGCAGGACATCGTCGAGATCGCCCCCCAGGGCTCCGCGCCGAAGGCGGCCGCCCTGGCGCACGTGGCGGAGCAGTACGGCTACACGTACGGCATGGCGCACAGGACCGGGTTCAAGAACTCGCTCGTCCAGGTCCGGATGTACCGGGACCCGCGGCCCGACGCGCGCGTCCGCGAGGCGGCCACCATCACCTCCCATCCGCAGGCGGGCAACGGCGGAACAGTGCCGGGGCTGCAACAGGGATCGCTGAAGCCGCTCCCCGAAGCGGTCCGTTCCGTGGCCGTGCTGAAAGACCTCGTCACCTTCGACGTCATGGCCCTGTACGTCGCCGACCGGCGCCAGAAGGTGATGGTCTACCTCGCCTGCGCGCTCCTGGCCGTCCTCATGCTCATCGACAGGTCGCCGGTCGAAGCGGTCGCCTCCGGCGGGGCGGCCGCGCTGCTCTGCACAGTGGCGTTCGAGGTGGGCACGATCCGCCGTGGCAAGATCACACGGCGGCTGACGGACGCCGGGTTCCTCGCGGTGCGCGACGAAGAGGGCGGCCGGCGGTTCCTGCGTCCGGGGCAGCAGTTGCCCGGCCACACCAACCCATTCGCCGCCTGAAGCCCTGGCCGGCGAGCGCAGGCAGGACTGCGACACCGCCGGGCAGCGCCTTCGCTGCTGCCTGGTCCGCGACGGTTATGGGGTGCCGGCGGCGCAGGCGAACGCCCTCGAGCTCGATGGTCCGCATGATCCTGGCGACGCGCTTGTGGTTGACCGCCGGGCCGCCCTCGTCGCGGAGTTCCGCGGAGTTCCGCGGTGATCCTGGGGGCTCCGTAGGTGCCGTCGGGTCCTGGTGGACCTTGCGTATCGGGGCCGCTTTGCGGAGGGTGTTCCGTTCTTCCTCGCGCTCGCGGATCCTCTTGCGGGTGGTGGCCGGCTCCGCCTCCACGTTGTCACCGCCCGGACCGCGAGGTGGCCGGCGGCTCGGAGCGGGCGTCGGGTCGGCGGCCGTCGGCGGCTCGGATCCAGTTCCGCAGCGTCTCGGTGTTCACCCGGAGATCACCGGCGACCGACTTGATCGTCGCTCCCGGCCTCAAGCGGTACAACGCGACCGCGTCCGCCTTGAACTCGGCGGGATGATGCCTCATCCCGCCGAGACTCCGTTCTCCTGGACCATCGAGATCCGAGTGTCTCCGGTGTCCAAAGCCCAGGGTCAAGGCCCCCTCAGCGTGGGGCAGCCGTTTGTCGAAGGCCTTCTTCCCGGCCGGGGTGACGGCGGTGGCGCGGTGTTCGCCCTTGCCGACGTCCAGGCCGAGGAAGGCGCCGCTGCCGCTGATGTCGATCAGGTGCGTCCTCCGGTCGTCCTCGTCGCCCTGCCGTCCCACGGCACCCATCGCCCCATCCACATGGCGAAGAGCCTCCCGACCTGTTTCTCACCCATGGACCGAACGGCAGTCGGGCGATCACTGATGCGACGTGGTCCAAGCCCGGGTCAGTGCCGCGCTTGCTGGGTGGTATCTGTTTGGCGGTGCTGTCGCGCGTGGGCACGGTACTCGGAGGGGGTGGTGTCGTAGGTGTCGCGGAAGCTGCGGCTGAAGGTGGCGGCGTTGGTGAAGCCCCAGCGGGCTGCGATCATCTGAACGGTTCGGTGGTCCATGTCGGGGCTAGCGAGGTCGTTGCGGCAGCGATCAAGGCGCCGGCGCCGGATCGCTCTTGCGATGCTGTCGGGCTCCCCGTCGAAGAGTGTGTAGAGCGTGCGCAGAGAGATGTTGTGTCGTTCGGCGATCGTGCGGGGCGAGAGGTCGTGGTCACCGAGGCTGTGTTCGATGAAATGCAGGATCCGCTGCAGCACCAGCTGGGATCGCGCTTCGACCGGCGCCTCGCCCAGGGAATGCAGGTGCTGTGCGAGGCACGCGGTGACCAGGTCGACCGTGGCGGACCCCATGGAGAGCAATGCCTCGGTTCCGCAGTGCGCTGCTTGAGCGTGGAGGGTGCGCAGGAACGCCGCGAGAATGGCGGTCGCTCCGTTTCGGGCAGGGAGGCGATGCACCAGGAGCGGTTCGAGTCGGCGAGGCTGCAGTGGCAGGGTGGTCCGCGGTATCTGCAGCGTCAGGGCGTGAATTGGGTCGCCCGCGGACAGGCACTCGGTCAGCATGGGGCTGGAGGTGTCGGTCAGTACGAAGTCGCCCGCCACCAGTGTTTCGCGACCGCCCTGGGAGACCCGGAAGCTGCCCTGGGTCACGAGTACGAGTTGGTAGCTCTCGGGATCACCCTGTCGGATGTGCCTCGCGGATCTCCATGCCCGCATGGGGGAGAATTCGAACGCCGACAACGCGACAGGGCCAAGTGGCATGTCCTGAATGTCTGCGTGGAAGTCGTCCCGTCGGTCACTGCTCAGCGACAGGGGCATGACCTCGTTGGAGACGGTTTCGAGGAACCATTCGAATCTGTCTGCTGGGGGTGCGACAGAAGTCGCCGCCCTTGCCCCACCCACAAGTCCCCCACTGCGTACGTGTCATGCCACAGAAGCAGTTGATCCGATTACCTCATGATCCAATCTGGCGCTTTGAAACTCAAGTGGGCTCTTGCACGTCGCTGATGGCGGCGCCCGTCCAGTGGGTTGAGGGTGCCCGTGACCGTCGGGCCGAAGGGTTGCCGGGAGCATTGAGGTGACGGCGGGATGGGCGGTCGGTCGACACGCCGTTGGAGGAGCCGCCGGCGGTGCACCTCGCGGCGCCCAAGGGGTCTGCCCGTCGGGAAGCACCCGATACGGACCGATGCCGGATCCATGGGCCGGAGTCAAGCCGGCTGCACAGAATGCGAAGGCGCTCCGCACCGTATGCACACTGCGCCCGCTGCCCCACGATGTCTAATCAAGCCGTCGAAGCAACGTGTCGGCACCGTGGGGATGAGCAGGCATGCCCCCTGGACGGCACTCGCCCGGTGATACACCCCGCTCTCGGCCTGCACTCTCACACACCCACCACACGTCTCGCACCCAGCTGACTTTGGAGCATCCGCATGTCCATCACCGATGTCGTCACCATTCTGACCGCTCTTTGGGTCGGCTTCTCCGGCTTGTCCTTGATGCGCAGAGCCCCATTCGTCGTGGAGCCGCTCGTCCAGTACGAGGTGCCCCGATCCTGGTGGACCCCTCTTGCCCTGGCCAAGCTCGCCGGCTCGGCCGGCCTGCTGATCGGGTTGGCCATACCGTTGCTCGGGTTGCTCGCCGGGGCGGGCCTGGCCCTCTACTTCCTCGGCGCTGTCATCACCGTGCTGCGGGCCCGTTCGTACAAGACGGTCGCCTTCCCCCTGCTCTACCTGGCTCCGGTCACGGCCACTCTCGCCCTGGGTCTCACTGCCTAACACCCGCGCGACGCGGCTCGGGCCGCCCCCTGTCGACCACATACGAAAGAGCACACGATGCGCGCCTTCTCCCGCCTGCCTCTGGCCGTCGCTGCCTTGGCTACTCTGCTGATCGCCGCCCTGGCGTCCGCGCACACGCCCACTGCCTCCCCGCGAGCGCACCAGTGGATCGCCGGCTGGAGCACGGCCGTCCAACGCCCCTCCCAGAGCTGGTACCCGACCTGGGCGGAGGCCGGCTTTGACAACCAGTCCGTACGTCAGACCGTGAGGGTGGGCACCGACGGTTCCGACCTGCGCATACGCCTGTCCCACGCGTTCGGGGCGACCCCGCTGCGACTGACCGGTGCCACAGTCGGTATCTCCGCCGAGGGTGCCGCTGTCCGCCCCGGGACCCTCCGCACCCTGACCTTCGACGGCTCCGCCTCCCCTTCGATCCGGCCCGGAGCGCGGCCGGCCAGCGACCCGGTACGGCTGCCGGTGAAGGCGGGTGACCGGCTCAGCATCACCCTGTTCTTCAACGGTCCCTCGGGCCCTGCCACCTTCCACAACGTGGCGATGGAGACCGCGTACCGGGCCGACGGCGACCGCCGCGCAGACGTCAGCGGGGACGCCTTCACGCAGCAAAGCTCGTCCTGGTACTTCCTCGAGGGCGTCGACGTCGCCGCGAAACCGGCGGGAGGTCGGCGGGACGCGATCGTCGCCTTCGGCGACTCCCTCACCGACGGCGCGGCCTCTACACCCGGTGCCGACAACCGCTATCCCGACCAGCTCTCCCGCCGCCTGTCGGCCGAGGGACGTCCTCGCCCGGTCCTCAACGCCGGCATCGGCGGCAACCGGGTGCTGAGCGACTCGGCGTGCTTCGGCGAGAAGGCCACGACCCGATTCCAGCACGATGTCCTCGAGCAGACCCGAGTGGGTACCGTGATCGTGCTGGAGGGAACCAACGACATCCTCATGGGTGAAACCGCCGCGAACGCCTGTACCACCACGAACAGGCATGTGACTGCCGCCGAGCTGATCGAGGGTCACCGCGCGCTGATCCGCGCTGCCCACGCCCGGGGGATTTCCGTCATCGGCGCGACGCTTCCGCCCGGCAAGGGCCTGGAGAGCGGAACTCCCGCCGGGACCCGCGCCGCACTCAACCAGTGGATCCGCACCAGCGGTGCGTACGAAGCAGTCGTGGACTTCGACCGCGTCCTCGCCGATCCACTGAACCCCGAACAGCTGCTCCCCGCCTACGCCAGCAAGGACGGACTCCACCCCAACGACGCCGGCTACAAAGCGATGGCCGATGCCGTGAACCTGGACTCCCTGTAGCTCCTTGCACCGAGCCGCCGCGCGCCGGGCGCCTTCGGACCACCGACCAAAGGACGTCATCCCCGTGACCACCGTCTCCGAGCACTACGACCGGATGCTCGCCGCGCACTACACCTGGATGCTCGGCAGCGACATTCACGCGGTCGCCCGCGACCAGGCCGAACTCCTTCGAGGGCTGGGAGTAGGGCCCGAGACGGTCGGGGACGCAGCCATCGACCTTGGGTCCGGGCCCGGCCCACAGACCCTGGCTCTGGCACACCTGGGCTTCTCCACCGTCACCGCAGTGGACCTCGGCCAGGTCCTGCTCGACGAACTCGTTGGGCATGCCGATACCGCCGGCTTCGCGGGCACCGTACGCACCGTGCGCGCGAACCTCCTGGATGCCCTCCCCCACGTGGCCGGACCGGACACCGCCGCCGCGATCGTATGCATGGGCGACACTTTGACCCACCTGCCCAGCCGTGCCGACGTCCGCTCCCTCCTGGACAGCGTGGCGTGTGTCCTACGTCCCGGTGGACACATCGTGGTGACCTTTCGCGACCTCACCGGGGAGCTCCGCGGCGATGATCGGTTCTTCCCCGTACGCTCCACCGAGGACCAACTGCTCACCTGCTTCCTGGAGTGCGTGGACGACGACACGGTCATGGTCCACGACCTGCTCCACACCCGCTCGGAGGGAAAGTGGCTTCTCCAGGTCGGCAGCTACCCCAAACTGCGGCTGGCCTCGGACTGGGTGAGTGGTGAAGCCCGGCGCGCCGGGCTGCAGGTCCAGCACGCTGCCGCGGGCCCCCGAGGCATGCGGGTTCTCCACGCGATCAAACCGAATCGGTGAAGCACGGGGCCTCCGTAGGCTCCCGTGCCGGGGTAGTGCCACGTTGCAGGTACCGATGACGTTCGGTCGGCGAGGCCGTCGCCGCATGGTGAGCAGGTTGCTCCCCGGCGACGGCTACGTCTTACGGGGCAGAAGACATACTCCTCATGGAGATGACGACGGAGAGGACCGCACATACCAGCAGGGCCGGCTACTTCGCGGCCTTGCCCGACCGTCCTCGGCGTGTTCCTGTTCATCCCGGCGGCCCTGTTGCTGTTCATCACGTCCTTCGCCAACGACGGTGTCCGCCCTGGCACATGGCTGGTGGTGATCACCCCGATCGCGGCCGTGGCAGCGGTGGCCGCGTTCTTTCTCCAGCGTCCGAACCCGGAGGGCGGGCCTCCACCCTCCTACAGCGCGACGCTCGACTCCCCCGATCGAGCCCACGATCGAGACGTCAATCGGGGCAAGGAGCGCCTTCGAGGGTTCGGCGCCACGTCGATCCCGGTCGGTGAGTATCCGGTCGGTCGACTTGCGCTCGGCCGGTTCAAGGGGGCTTGTCGGCGCGGTGTGGCCCAGGCGGTCGCGCCCCACAGCAGGCCCCAGATCAGGAAGTAGGGCGACCACAGCAGCAGATCCACTCGAGAGAGATGGAGCGCGATCTCGGTGTTGGGTGGCCCCACCCGCTGAACGCCCGACAGCACAAGGGCGTCGCCCACGACGCCGAAACCGAACGCCCCGCACGCTCGCAGGACCATCAGGACGCTGGTGATCCACATCGGCACGGTCAAGAGCCGACGTGGCAGCACGCGTCCCCAGGGCCGCACGGTGGCGAGCGCCGCCAAGGCACCAAGGACGACCAGGCCGACCGATATCCAGTGACCGACGATCGCGGCGGGGCTCTGCGCGACGAGCTCCTCCCGGGCCGAACGCGGCAGAGGGGCACTGGAGGTGAGCGCCGTGCCGCCCAGCGCCCAGTGGAGTTTGAGGGTTCCGTAGCCGGCGAAGGTCCAGGCGCAGGTCGCGTAGGCAGCCCACCGCCGCACCGACACAGCACGAGGCGTCATGGGCCTCGTGTCCACCACCTCCTTCATACCGTGTCCCGCGCCGTGTTCGCCGCTGCTGTGGCGGTCTGTCCCAGGCCGCGAGTGAAGATCCAGGCCATGGCCAGCCAGAGGCAGAGGCCGACGGCGCCCTGAATCGCGGCCCACGGCGACCATCCACCGGGGCCGGAGGGCAAGAGGACTTCCCGGGTCACGTGGATGTGACTGACCGCTGCCAACGCGCCCGTTGCCCACAGCGCGGTGAGGAGCAGCGGGCGCGGTATCAGGCCGCCCCACGGCCGTACGGCGGCGAGCGCGATGGTGGCGGAGAGCAGGCCGAGTAGGGCCAGCGTCCACTGCGTGAGGGCGACATCGGATGTGTTGACGTACTGCGAGGCGGGCACCAGCGGTCCGCCGGGAATGCCCAGACGTCCCTGGGTCGCGTAGTAGCCCTTCTGAACCACGTAGATCAGTTGGCTGAGAACGGACAAGTACGCGGGCCAAGCCCATGCGAGGACCACCGCGGTCGGGCGTCGCGCCGGCCGCCACCGCCGAGCGATCTCTCTCGCCTTGGCGTTCATGAGCCCGGCACCTGGCGCAGGTCAGGAGAGTTCGTCATGCGTTCATGATCACGCCGACATGCTTGTCCGGTCTTCACACCCTGGAATGATCCGCCTCCCCCGGGCGGGGGAGAAAAGCTGAACAGGACCGCCGGAGCGGGGGGACACGGAACAATTCGGCTTCGTGGGGCAGGCTGCGGTCCGGCATGCGATGAGGGGGAAGCGGTCTGCCAGGAGGGCGGTTTGCCCGAGCCGCGCGTATTCAGACTCGACGCGAGCGCGGCACGTGAGGAACTGCTACTCCACGGCACGATGCGGTACCTCAATCGACTCGGTTCCGCCATGCGAAGCAACTGAACGGGGTGCGGTCCGCGGGCCCGGCGGAGGAGTGTCTTTGCGGACACGGACCTGCACACGCCGGGCTTATTTTCGGCCTCCGGGTTATTGGGTTCCCAAAGGCCGAGCGGCCGGTGCCGTGCAAATCGGCACACCCGCGGCCGCGCCGCACCGGATCGGGGAGGCGGAGCAAGAGGTACGGGCCGTCGAGGCGGCGCGTTTCGGGCGGCGACGGGTGGACAGGCGCCGGGCAACAGCGAGGTCGCCGAGCTCCCCACCGCGGGCGGCCCCACAGGATCCTGGAGGTACCCATGCGTAGCAGGTGGATGACCACAGTGGTGCTCGCGGCGGCGCTGGGCGGCGTGGGCCTGTCCCCGGTCGCGGCCGCCCCCGCGCCCGGCAGTTCGGACGCCGAGTACGTCCAAATGGCGCATCAGGGCAATCTGGCCGAGATCATCGCGGGCCAGGACGCGCAGAAGAACGCCAAGGACACCTGCGTCAAGGACGCGGGTGACACCCTGGTACGCGACCACACCAAGCTGGACGCCGATCTTTCGGCACTCGCCGCGAAGGGCAAAGTGACCCTGCCGAACGCCCCGACGGCGGAGCAGCAGGCCGTCTTGGCCGACGTCAAGGCCAAGGCCGGCAGCGACGCGTACGACAAGGCGTGGCTCACGGCTCAGGAGGGCGCACACACGAAAACCCTCGCCCTGATCGACCAGCAGATCAGCCAGGGCAAGGACGCCGACACCATCCAGGCGGCCCAGAAGGCACGGCCGATCGTGGCCATGCACCTCGACATGGTGCGCGGAGGTACCTGCCACACCATGTGACCGGTTGACCGCAACGAGCCGGCACTCCACTGCGATCCGGGCGTGAATCCGCCCAGTAGAAGCGCGACAGCCCGGCCGGGCAACCGGGCCGGGCTTTGTGCGCGGCGGTACCGCCGAACGTTCAACGGGCGGTGCCGTACGGCGCCTCCCGCATCGGCCGGATGGCCGATGGCATTCGGGGCGCGCCTTCTCGGCACCCGAGCCGCGGGCCCGCTGAGCGTGGCCTGCGGAGAATCTGCGGGCGGCCCGCGATATGCCGCGACAGAGCCCGGCCAAGGCCCTGCCGGGCGCTGCGTGCGTGAGGACCGCGTCAGCTCAGAGACCGTCGTTGCGATCAACGGCTCCCCGCTATCCCCCGAGGTCGGCGTGCGTAGGCTGGGGGGTGGCTGCGGGACGGCGGGAGGTCATGCGCTCCGTCCCGTCGTCGTACCAGCGTTCGACCGGCTCCTCGGCTCCTGCCGGCCGGTCGGGGGCCTCAGCAGCCGTGATGGGACCAGCGATCACGGGACGGCATGTGCGGCGACAAGTCGCGCGCACGTTCCCACATGCCCCGTGCCTGTTCCGCCGGGCGCTGCTGTTCTCCGTGAAGGGCGTTCAGGATGAGTAGGCCGCCGGTGAGCGCGGGGACGAGCCACTGCGCGTAGGACAGCTGCCGCTCCGCCTTGCCGGTGTCGAAGGAGTCGGCGGCCTCCTGGGCGTCCTGGGCGTCCTCCGAGGAGGCGAGGTCGATCTTCTTTCCGAGCATCCGGGCGTAGGCAGTCGCGGCCAGAGCGGCGCCGGTCAGGACGGTCTTGGCCACAGTGGAGGCGGCCACCCCCTTCTGGGTGGCGACGCGGGACGCGTTCACGGCGAGCAGTCCGCTGGTGCCGATCAGGTGCGCGCCGATCGCCGCTGCGTTCACGGGGGTCCACTTCGCCCAGCCGTCGCTGGCGATTCGAGCGTTGTCGCGCCAGCTGTCGCTGTGGCCCTGGGCGGCCCCGTTGAGGCCGACCGCGCCCATGAGGGATCCGCCGAACCATGCGGCCAGTCCCACATCGTGCATGCTGCGCAGGACGGTGTTGCGTTCGGACATGACAAGGGCTCCTCAACAGGACGCGGCGCGCATGCCGACGTGAGTGTCGGCACCACGATCACCGTCACCCGCGATCACGCGTTCTGCCATGTCGGCTGGGCCGAACGGCCGCTAAGCCGAGTGCGGTAATGGTCGGGGCGCGATTCGGTCGGGGATGCTGTCGGCTGAGGCAGGAAAGCGCCGACGTGCCGCCAGCCCCGCCGAATCCGCCCGCAGCCGACAGCGCCACGGAACCGGGAGGAAACGCGGGGTCCCCTGCCTGCATTGCCACGGCACACCGTGGCGGGTTCCGTGCGCGGCTGGCTGACGCGCTGCGCTCGTGCAGAGAACCACCCGGTCAGAGTGCGCTGGTGGAGGGGCGCCCGCGTCCGTCGGCGTTCGACGGCTGCGGGTGCCCGTCCATGCGGCCCGGATGAGCCGCGCCGGTATTCAGTGGTTGCCGGGCGTGGGTCGGCGTGTGCCGGGGCCGTGGCGGTTGGTGTCGTTGTCGCGGGCGGCCGAGGCGGCGGCGAGGGCGAGGAGGGTGGCGATGACGCCGGTGATGAGGTTGCTGGTGATGGAGCGGGTGTGGGCGACGTCGCCGGCGACAACCCAGGGAGCGACGCAGGTCCAGATGCCGATGGCGGCCGCGGCCCAGGCCATCGAGTGGGTGCGCTCGTAGGAATTGCCGAGGCCGCCGAGCAGGAGCATGTAGGCGATGCCGGCGATGAGGTTGGTGACGGCCAGGGTGGTGAAGCCGTTGAAGCCGACGATCCAGGGCGACGCGGCCAGGTAGAGCCCGGTCAGCAGGGCCATGGCCTCGACCGCCTGGGCTCGCGGGGTCGCGGCCGCGCGGTCGTGTCGGGCGCGCAGTTCCATCAGGTCCGGGTGTTCTTCGATGGGCGCGCGGTGGGTTGACGCCATGATGACCTCCAGAGAAGGAGCGGTTACCCGCACCGCGTCTACCCATAAGAACGACATAAACATGCCTAAAAACCCACAAACGTTATCTTGCGGGCGGTGGAGGCCCATGTCCGGAGTCCACGCACGGCCAAGAGCCCGTTCGCACGGACCGCCCCCGCAACCGCGACGGCTGCGCCCTCTGCCGGGTGGGGACGCCGGTCAGGTTTCGACATACAGCTGCGTCGCAGAATCCGCGCCCACCGCAACATCGACATTCCCGCCTCCAACATTCCCCGTGAGGGAGTCGGGTCAGCGTCGGACACGGTGTCTGCTTTGTGTTCGTGTCCGTGTCCGTGTCCGTGTCCGTGTCCGCAAGGTCGTCGGGCAGATCCACTGCCGGGCCTGCCGGCCTGCACCCCCTGCGGGGCAGGCGTGATCACCGCCTCTACATCGACGAGCCCTACCACTCCGGGGGGCCACGCCTCCACACCCCCGCGCCCTCCCGGCGATCGCTGAGCGCGCCGCGCCCAAGCGCGGGGCGCGCCGACCGAGCGAATCGGAATGGAAGCCCATCACGATCAGCCGGGCCCCTGCGGCGGCCGGCTGCCGGTGACGGCCCCGATGCACTCTTTGCATCGGGGCCGTGGTCGGTCCCGGCCCCCACCTGAGGCTGTTCGCCTCCGGCAGGGCGCGGGCGACGTCGGCCAGGGCGACGATGCCGACCGGAGTGTGGCCGTCGATGGCGGGCAGCCGGCGGACCTGGTGGGCGTCCATGGTGCGTGCGCAGGATTTCGCCGGCGTCGTCGTCGGCGCCGATGGTGACGGCTTCGCCCTGCGCTTCACAGTGGCGGGGTCGTCCCGCCTGCACGGGTGTCGGCCAGGTCCGCTGAGCGACCGCGGCCACGGACCAGGCTGCCCCCGGCCCTCAGCCGTTAAGGGCACTCACCCTTCTCAACCGCCCGCGCGCGGATCAAGTAATCGTCTGTTTCCTTCAGCAAGCCGCACATCGCCCCCGGGGAGGGCCGCGCCAGGATGGGTCCGCACCTGCATCGAAGCCGCCTACCAACTCCTCGAATCGAACGCGGCATCCCGGAGGTCTTCGGCTCCGCCTACGACGTACGCACCCCCTCGACGCCGCCTACACGTCCGCGACGGGGAACCGCTCGGCGTGCCCGGTCCCGAGGTCGTACGCGAACACCTCTTGGCCAGGGTGGACACCACCGAGACCGGCCGGCTGCCGACTCCGGGCCCGGACACCCCGTAAGGCAGGCCGCGTGGCTGTCCGCTCGGCCGCATCCTGAGGAGACAGCGGCCTGGTTCTGTCGGAGGCAGCCAAACGGCCCCGCCTCGCGAGGAGGGGGGCCGTTCTCATCCGAAGGTGGGGCTGGGTCGGTCAGGCGTGGCGGTGGTGTCGCTTGTTGCCGGTGACCAGTCGGTAGATGGCGAGGAGGATGACCGAGCCGATGATGGCGGCGATCCACGTCGACAGGTCGAAGAAACCGTCGATGGAGTCGACGCCGAAGATGACCTTGCCGAGGAAGCCGCCGAGCAGACCGCCCGCGATGCCGATGAGCATGGTGATGATGACTCCGCCCGGGTCCTTGCCCGGCATGAGGGCCTTGGCGATGAAGCCCGCGAGCAGTCCGATCAAGATCCAGGCGATGATGCCCATGCGCTTCTCCTACCTCGATGAATAAAGCCGGTGTTAACAACCGTCTTCACCGCGCCGGAGGTTTCAAACGTCCGAAACTTTTGATCTTTGCCGGCCTCCGCCGTCAGGGCTGTTCGTCGCGACGGCCTGATACGCGGTTCGGGTAGAACGCACTGAGGTTCTTCCAGTGGCGGTCCATCTCGGCGTCGGCTTCGCGCAGCGCAGGGTCGGCCGTCAGGCCGCGCAGCCGAGGGTGCGGACCGGTGACACGGTCACCGGCGTCGGAAACGGGCATGGTCCGACGCCACGGAGCCCGGGCCGCGCTGGGCCCGTTGCTTCTGCCCCTGATCGTTCTGGTCGCCCACCAGCGGGCCACCAGAACGCCGGTCGATATCGCAACGGCTGTGACGGCGTACGCGGCGTGGGGTGCGGCCATGGCTTCCTCCAACGGACAGATTCAGGGATCTCCGCATCGGCACGGGAGGGCGGTACACGACGCCCTCACGGTCCGGCTACCCGCGGCCGGGCCGCGCACCCGTAGTCCAGGGGTCTCGCCGGTCAGGTCAAGCTCACGCGCAGCACGTACAGCTCGCCCCTGCTGATCGCTGCCGCCTGTTCCTGAAGATCCGCACGGGAGAACCCGAGCAACGCCCGGTCCGCGGACTGGGCCGGCAGCGGAAGGATCTCGGTAGCAGGCCGGCGCCGCAGTGGTGACCGGTGGCGGCGGCACACCGCTGTCCGGGCATGGAAGTGGACGGCGAAGACTTCCTCGGTGTACTCCTGGACGCCGCCACCGATACCCGCTTCAAACCCGTCACCGGCGAGGAAGCCATGGCGGTCCTGATGCTGCTCCGCGCGCTCGCAGAAGCGACCCACTGAAGGAGTCCGCGGGGCTGCGGTTGAGATGCGGTTCCGCCTCGGCTCACGCCTCGTCCTGCCCACGAGGCCACCGAGGCGCTTTGCGCGCACTGATCGTTCCGCTTTGTGTCCTGCCCAGTGGAAACTGGTCTAGGCTGCCGCAGTCATCGGCATCGACGCCGATGCGGGAGAGGTAGCCGATGCCCCAAGCGGAACATGCGACCGGCCCGACGGGCAGGCCGGGCCGGCGGACGCTCAGTGCCGTGGAAGAAGCGGCCCGGATGGACGCGGTGCGCCGCTACGACATCCTGGACACCCCGCCGGACGGCGCGTTCGACCGTGTCGCGGCGATGGCGGCCCGGCTGTTCAAGGTGCCGGTGGCGAGCGTCACGATCGTGGACGAGGACCGGATCTGGTTCAAGGCCGCCCACGGTTTGGAAGGTGTCAGTGAGATCGGCCGGGAGCCGGGCCTGTGCGGCTCGGCGGTCCTCTCCGATGAGACTCTGGTGATCCCGGACACGCTCACCGACCCGGTGGCGTGCTCCAACGCGCTGGTCACCGGGCCGATGGGGGTCCGCTTCTACGCCGCAGCGCCGATCACCACTCGTGACGGGCACCGGCTGGGCACCGTCAACATCCTCGACACCAAGCCCCGCCTGATCACCGAGGACGACACCGCCACCCTCGCGGACCTGGCCGCGATCGTGCTCGACGAGCTGGAGGTGCGCCTGTCGGCTCTGGACGCCCTGCGCGCCGAGCAGGAGAGGCGCCAGGAACAGGAGGAGGCGCGGCAGCGGGCGGAGCGGGACAAGGCAGCCCTGGAGGCGTTCGCCTCCACGCTTCAGCGGACCCTGCTACCGCCGGCGCTGCCGGTGGTGCCGGGGCTGGAGCTGGCCTGTCACTACGCCACCGCCTCTGCGCAGAATGTGGGCGGCGACTTCTACGACGTCTTTCCCCTCGGCGGCAACAGGTGGGCGTTCTTCCTCGGAGACGTGTGCGGCAAGGGCCCCGAAGCCGCCGCGCTGACCTCCCTGACCCGCTACACCCTGCGCGCCGCAGCCCTGATCGACCCGGACCCCGACGTGGTCCTCACCTCGCTGAACACGGCGCTGCTGCTCGACCCGGCTGTCGGCACCCGGTTCTGCACCGCCGTCTTCGGCGTCCTCGAACCGCATGAGAAGGACGGGTTCACCGTGACGGTGGCCACCGGCGGCCACCCCCCGGCCTACCACCTGCGCGGCTCCCGGGCGGTGGAAGCGGTGCAGCCCAAGGGAGGCATGCTCATCGGTGCGATCGCTGAGGCGCACTTCGCCTCCCGCAGCATCCACCTCGCCCCGGGTGAAGGACTGCTCCTGTACACCGACGGGCTGACCGAGGCCCGCACCCTGGGTGGAGAAATGATCGGGGAAGAGGGCCTGACCCGCTTCCTCGGCGACCGCACGGCAACCGTCAGCGCCACGGCCGTCATACAAGACATCGTCGACCTCCTCGACGCCATGCCCCACGGTGCGGGAGACGACGTCGCCCTGCTGGCCCTGTCCGTCCCCCACGCCGACACCGCAGGCGACCTCACCGCCACCATCACCGCCCACACCATCGCCCCCGCCGACGAGACGGAAAGCCGACCGTGAACGACTTCCGCCTCACCGCAAAGCACACCGACGGCGACCTCGCCCTCGCCCACGTCGCCGGGGAACTCGACATCGACACCGCCCCCCTCCTGCGCACCCAGGCACTCGCCCTGATCGAACAAGGCCACCGCCACCTGATCCTCGACCTCCAGGCCGTCACCTTCTGCGACTCCTCCGGCTTCAACGCCCTGGTCGGCATCTACCGCTGCGCCAAGACCGCCGACGGCACCCTGGTCCTCGCCGCCGTCCCCGACCGCCTTCAGCGGCTGCTGCACCTCACCGGCCTCGACACCCTGCTGGCCGCCCACCCCACCGCCGCCCACGCCCTCACCGCACACACCCCCAGCCAGGACACGGCCACCGCGTAACGTCCCGCCGCGGCCGTAAGGGGACGGCGGCATAGCTGATGCGAGACGTGGCGGAACCACCACACGAAACCTGGAGCGTGTCTGAAAGACCGCGTGCGGGTGTCTGGCGTCCCTGGTTGCAAGCACGAGAAGCTGGCCCCTCACGGATGCATCACCGCCGGCGGCGTTGCCACGATCGACCGGTACGCGTTCGGCGTCACCAAGGCCAAGGGCATGACCGGACGCCACCTCAACATCAGTCTGGAAATCGTCGCGCACCGATGAACCAGAAGCCCTTAGCCTGCCCCAATGCGTACAGCGGCGGAACACCAGCAGAACGTCGGCCGCCGTCAGGTCCTGAAGTTGGCGACCGGTGCGGTGGGCGGGCTCGCCCTCACGACCTCCGCGTGCGACGTCCTCGGCGGTGCACCGGAGGAGGCCAAGCCGCCGGCTCTGAAGCCGCTGTGGACCTGGGCTCTCCTGGACAAGGACGGCAGCGGTAAGGGCTTCGACCACGCTCCGGTGGTGCATCAGGACGGCGCGCTCTACGTCAGGTCGAAGATGGACGGGCTGTACGCGATCGACGCGGCCACCGGACGCGAGCGTTGGTGCGCGCCGTTGTTCGGCGCCCTTCCCGGCGCACCGGCGGTGACGTCGCATGCGGTGTTCATCGCCACGGACGGCGGCGCCGTGCACGCGCTGCGCATCGCAGACGGTGAGCCGCTGTGGCGCCAGGTTCCGGGGAGTCGCCTGCGCAACCCCAGCGCGGGGGACGTGTGGACCAGTGGATCCGTCGCCCTGGTCAGCTTTCTGCCGTTCACCTACGACGATGATCCTGCACCGCCGCCCAGTGTCCTGTACGCACTCGACACGCGGAACGGGGACCTGCTGTGGCACACCGAAGCCTCGCTCCTGGAGGTGCGGGACGGCCTCGCGTACGTCAACCCGCCGGACGCGAGCCTGACCGCGCTCGATCCACGCACCGGCGTTGCCCGCTGGTCGGCACCGCCGGAGAAGTCTGGGGGCAAGTGCACCCTGGACGCCTTCGCCGCGGGACTGCTCTTCGGGCGCAACGGCAACATCGGCATCGGCTCGAAGCTGGTGGCGTACGACCCGGGCACCGGTGGCGTCCGCTGGACCGCACCAGCGGCGCACGCCTCGGTGCCGGTGGCGCACGGCGACACCGTATACATCAGCGCGCCCGGCCCAAGCCGGCGCGACGCACAGGAGCTACATGCCTTCGACGCCGCGTCGGGCAAGCGTCGCTGGACCGCGCCCGCTTTCTCGACCACGCTCAACGAGAGCCCCGCCATCGCCTCTGACAGGGACTGCGCGTATCTGCGCTGGAGCGAGGACTCCCTCGTGGACGACGATCGCACGACGCTGCGTGCCCATGACGCATTCACCGGGCGGGAACGCTGGCGAAGTGAGCGCCCTGACGCCTCCTATGCGGCGGACGTGGCCCCGGGGAATCGTTTGTTCATCTGCTACTTGCGGGACTGGTACTGCTATGACGCCCGCACCGGCAAGGCGCTCTGGCGTTTGAGCGCGGGAGAGGGTACCTCGGGCCCGCCGCCACTCGCCGCCGGCGGGCTGCTGTACTTCGCGAACGACGAAGGCGTACGCGCCCTCCGCATCTGACCCCCCGCACTACGCACACTCAGCATTCGGTGCGACCTGGTCGACCCGACGCAGGTGCAAGTGGCGTCGTTCACCACGGACGACTGGGCTTCCACCCTTCTGCGGTGTCACGCCCGGCCGTCGGGGGAACGGCCGGGGACGGGTCTGCGTGGGTTTCACAACCGCTCCTGCCCGCAACCGACCATATGCGCGGACACATCCCCGAGCTTCCCGAGGAGAACGTCCTGGACGCGCCCCAGCTGGTTCCGCGACGTCGCGCATCCCTCGCCAGGCGACGACGTCGCGGCTGGGCCGCTGGGTACAACACGGCCGCAGCCTGTAGCTGGCCGGCGGTGCTATCCCGTCGACGCCCGAGAAGTTACCGGGGCAGGCGCCCGCTACTCGGTCTTCCCATCGGTCACGTCCTCGATGGTGAGCACCCGGTCGGTGCCTGTAACGGCCAGCAGACGGGCAAGCTGACGCGGTAGAGGGCCCACCAGGCGCAGATCGTGGGCGCGGTTGAGGGTGAGGAGCAGGTTCAGGAAGGTGGAGTCTCCGAAGGTGATGCCGCGGACGTCCAGGGCCAGCCGCTCGACGCCGGCCGCTGTGACGGCTGTATCGCAGACGGCCTGGAGCGGGTCGAGGGTGCTGAAGTCGAACTCCCCCGCGCACCGCACCACGCGCTGCCCGTCGCGATCGGGCAGAACGGTCACTGTCGTCGATTCCACAACGCCTCCTTGTGCACAGGTACGGATGATGCCCCCAGCCTGCCGGGCCGCCGCTCGCCACCCGCAGCCTTCCCGACACCGGAAGCGGGATCAGCTCAGACGCAGTACGGCTGTGATGGTCTTGCCATCGGAACGGAGGGTGATGTCGATGTGTTCGGTCAGGCGCTGGATGAGCGGCCATCCGTATCCGCCGGGCCGGCCCGGATCGCCTCGTCGGGAGGTCGGGGTGCGCGTACTCGCATCGCCGACCGACAGCTGGAGGGCGTCACCGCTGAGGTCGGCGTGGAAGAGGGTGAGGCCGCCACCGTGCCGGATCGCGTTGGTGACCAGCTCCGTGGTGACCATGAGGGCGTCCGCGGCGATCACGCTGTCAAGGCTGACGCCGATCCGCTCCAGAAACTTGCTGACGTACCGGCGGGCAGCGGCCGAGGTGGTGACGGCCAGCAGGCTGCCGCTCCCGTGATCATCCGATCCGGTAGCGCTCCGGCCTGCTGTTGGCGTGTCCATCCGTGCTCACCTGCCCTCAACCGCGGATGTCATGCCGTACCGGCGCGTGCGGCTACAGTCTGATGATCAGGATGTCATCGCTCAAGACCGAATCGCCTTGCGGTAGCGGCTTGCGAGCCGAAAGACCACCCCTCTAGGACCGCAGCCCCTTCCGGACGGGGGCCGTGCCAGTCCAGGCACAGCACGGTCGCGTCATCCCGCGGCGGCCGGCCGTCGTAGGTGTCCTTGACCGCGCCGACCATGGCGCGCACGACCTCACGGGGATGCTCGGCAGCGGTCTTGCGCAGGAGCCCGGGCAGGTCGACCGCTGCCGCTTCGCGTTCCTGCATGCCGTCGGTGTGCAGCAGAAGACGGTCACCAGGTCGCAGGTCGAGGTCCTGGACCTGGTAGACGCCCTCGTGATCGCCGAAGCCGAAGGGCAAGTTCACCGCCAGGTCGACTTCGGTGACCGTGCTGTCGCGCAGGAGGAAGGGTCGGGGGTGGCCGGCGTTGACGAGCTGGGCGCCGCCTCCGTCGAGGGCGATCCGCAGCATCTGCCCGGTGGCGAAGGTGCGGTGACCGTGATCGAGGAGGATCTGGTGAGTCTGGCGGGCCTGCTCGGCGAGGTCCTGGCCGGCGCGGCGGGCACCCCGGGAGGCGTTGACCAAGAGGGTGGCCATGAGGGAGGCGTGGACGTCGTGACCCATGGCGTCGGTGATCGACAGGTGCAGGGTGTCGGTGTCGAGGCTGTAGTCGTAGGTGTCGCCGGCGATGGTCGCGGCCGGGACCAGAGCGCCCGCGAGGGTGAACTGGGGGGCCTCGCACGCGGCGGCGGAGGGCAGGAGCTGGCGCTGGATCTCCGCGGCGACGCTGACCGTGGTGGTGCGGTTGCCCCAGTGGTAGAGATCGGTGAACCGGCGGTCCGTGACGATGATGTAGGCCAGCGCGTGGGCGGCGTCCTCCACCTGCGCCAGAAGTTCGTCCGTGACATCGGTGGTGAGGAACAGTTCCAGGACGCCGACGGTGTCACCGCGGTTCGTCACCGGGGCCAGGACCCGCTGCCCCGACCCGTCCGGCTCCCGCACCAGCCGCTGGGTGCGCAGGACCTCGTCATAGATGCCGCTGTCGGCGAGCGGGATCCGCTCGGCGCGTTCCTCCGGGGGTACGCCCGCGGTGTCGTGGACCCGCAGCATGCGCCGGCCCACGATATCGATGAACAGAAACGACACATACCGGGCACCGAACCGGTCCCGCAAATTCCGCGCGACGACATTGAGGGAGTCCACCGGCGCGGCAGCCTCCGCCGCGGCCAGCACGTCAGCCAGCCCGAACCGATCAACCGCCACAACAGCCTCCACAAGATCCACGCTCAACAAGCCGGGCGGCAAGTTTCCCAGGTCTCCCCTTCGGACGACGACGCCTCACCGGATGCACCACATCGACCGCCCCACCCCATGTGGCTGCCCCCACCGCACAGCCACCAACCGTCAGCGCCCGACGGAGACCGTCACACCGCTCCGGCAGTTTGCATGGACACATCGGCATCTGGCAGGGGCCGGGTGGGTCGGCCTCAGTTCGTGCACCTCCCCCTCCGGAACCGACACAGGGCGGAGTCCGACCCACGACCCTGCCCCGGGCTGACGTTGAAAATAGGACGGGAACCTCACCGTCCCTTGCTTAAAGCCGAGGCGCTGGGGCTCCGCAGGCCGGGACCCGCCCCGGCATGCCGCGACCGACGGCAGGGCGGGTTCGGCTGCTACCAGGGAAGCTCCGCGCAGACGCTCTTGCCGCCGCCCGGGACCGGCTTCACGCGGATGTGGGTGGCGAGTCGCTTGATCAAGAACCAGCCCCATCCTCCGCTCCCGTCCGTGCCGGGGGTCCGCGGCCGGGGGGGTTGCGGGCTTTGGTCGGTGACACAGATGTCGATGGTGTCGTCGAGGAGTTCCAGGTGCAGGGCGCAGGGGCCGACGGTGTGCCGGATCGCGTTGGCGACGAGCTCGGCCACCACCAGGAGGATATTGTCCGTGCTCTCATCCTCGGCCGGGGCCCGCAGGCGGGCTGCACGGGACAGAAAGGCACGAGTGGCATCCCGCGCTGCCACGACCGGTCGGTTCATGCGGGGCAGGGGCTGATCCAGTACGGCCGCGCTCACCTGTTCCTCCTTCCGCCCTACGGGCTTGTGTATGGCGCATGCCCCGTCATGCGGAGGGGAACCGGCACACGGCCTACCGCCCGCGCGCATGCTGCGCACGGTCCGGTCTCCACCGTGACCGGGCGTAGCGTGGAAAGGCAGCGGGACGGCCCGGCTTCGGTGGATGGTCGTGGCCCCCTTGGCCTGCCGCCGCGCAGCGGTCCGGCTCCTGACGGGCCCCACGGGCGGCCGTGGCGTCCGTCTCGTGCAGGCACCGGCTGCACCGAAGACACCCGACGCGGCGAGCATCAGGGCGTTTCGCCTTGGGCCGCTCTCAGCCGGACGTGATGGTCCGCCTCCGTCCGCCGCGCGCCTGGCCGGCGCGGCCTGGTGCAGGCCGAGGCGGGTGCGCCGGTCGAGCAGGGCGGGCAGGTCCCGGCGCCGGGTGTGCGTCGCGACCTGTTCCCGGGGGACATGCGGGTCCACAGGGAATCAGCCACACCGGTAGCCCCGCCTCGACCAGGTCACCGACCATCCGGCCCGCCAACGGACGCCCCACCCGAAGCGGGTCCCCGAGCACCTCCGTCAGCTGCCACGAATGAGTCTATTTATTCCTTATGTGACGTTCACGCCTCCCTTTTCGGGTAGTCGCGGAGTGGGACGACGTCGATCTTGACGTGATCCCGATCCGCGGAGCGCACCGCGTGCTTCGCACGACGGATTGGACTGCTGCCATGACTACAGCGAACCCGGGCGGGACCCCTGGAGGTCACCGGCCCGCCAGTACCGACGTGTCAGGACACGGACACGGGACAACACGGCGCCTGTCGACCGAAACGAAGTCGGCCCTGAAGACGACCGAGTTCTTCGTCTACATCGCCTGCGTGATCGCGGTCCTGATCGCTTCCATGGTGGTGGGCACCGACGATGGGCACCGCGACTACTTCCGCGCAGACATGGCCTGGCTGTACATCGTGATCCTCACCTTCGGCTACATGATCAGCCGAGGCCTCGCCAAGTCCGGCAGCCGCGACCACTACGACTCCTGACACCCGACCGACGACGGCCCGAAGCCGCAGCCGCCTGCGACCTCGGAACCGCGCGGCCTTCACCGCCTTCACCTGCTGCGGGAATGGCGTTCATCCGCGACTGTGCTCCTTACCGTCCGCTGTCGGCCGGATGGCCCGCGCTTGCCCGGCGTCCGGCAATCGGTGACTGCTCGCCCACCCTCACTTCGCCAACGGGCCGCCGCACACCCTCGAAGACCGCCACGAGCTTCTCGATCGCGGTGCGGGAGCGGGCGTTGCGGACATCGGTGTGCAGCCGTACCAAATCCGGTCGCAGCCGGTCAGGGCCGGGGCGAGGCATTCGCGCGGAGGGCCCCGGATTCAGGGCCGTGCCAGTCCAGGCACAGGACGGTGGCGTCGTCTCTGGGCGGTTTCCCGTCGTAGGCGTCGGTGACGGCGCCGACCAGGGTGCGCACGACCTCGCGTGGATGCTCGGCGGCGGTTTTGCGCAGGAGGGCGGGAAGGTCGACCCCTTCGGCCTCGCGTTCCTGCATGCCGTCGGTGTGGAGCAGGAGGCGGTCACCGGGTCGCAGGTCGAGGTCCTGGACCCGGTAGGGACCTTGGATGCGCACACCGAAGGGCATGTCCACGGCGAGGCGGAGTTCGCAGACCGCCCCATCGCGCACCCGCAGGGGCCAGGGGTGGCCCGCGTTGACGAGTTGGGCGCCGCTCCCGTCCAGGGCTATGCGCAGGAGCTGGCCGGTGGCGAAGGTGCGGTTGCCGTGGTCGAGGAGGGCTTGGTGGGTCCGGCGGGCTTGTTCGGCGAGGTCTTCGCCGGCGCGGCGGGCGCCGCGAGAGGCGTTGACGAGGAGGGTGGCCATGAGGGAGGCGCTCGTGTCGTGGCCCATGGCGTCGGTGATGGACAAGTGCAGGGTGTGGGTGTCGAGGCTGTAGTCGTAGGTGTCGCCGGCGATGGTGGCGGCCGGGACCAGAGCGCCCGCGAGGGTGAACTGGGGAGCCTCGCACGCGGCGGCGGCAGGCAGGAGCTGGCGCTGGATCTCCGCGGCCAGACTGACGGTGGTGCTGCGGTTGCCCCAGTGGTAGAGATCGGTGAACCGGCGATCGGTGACGATGATGTACGCCAGCGCGTGCGCGGCCTCCTCGATCTGGGCGAGCGCGTCCGCGGTGACCTCGGTGAGGAACAGCTCCAGGACACCGATGGTGTCGCCGCGGTTGGTCACCGGGGCGAGAACCCGCTGCCCCCGCCCGCGGTCCCCGGCCAGTACGAGGCGCTGGCTGCGCAGGACCTCGTCGTAGACGCCGCTCTCGGCGAGGGGGATCCGTTCGGCGCGTTCCTCCGGAGGTACGCCCGCGGTGTCGTGGACCCTCAGCATGCGCCGTCCCACGATGTCGACGAACAGGAACGACACGTACCGTGCGGCGAACCGGTCACGTAGGTTACGCGCAACGACGTCGAGGGAGTCCACCGGCGCGGCGTCTTCCGCCGCCGCCAGTACCTCGGCCAGTCCGATCCGATCGCGAGCCACATCAGCCTCCAGGGGTTGCGGGCTCTCCTTCCCGCGAAAGAACGGAATTACAACCGGCCGGGCTGCCAGGCGCGGCGATGTGCGTCACCCATGGTCCGAACACTCGCTCGTCCGGTCGAAGCGGAGCAGAGGGTCGGCAAGCGGCTCGGCTCGATGCCCTGAACGAATTGCTCGCCGGCTTCGGCGACGGCATCGACGACATGGTGGCCGGTGGCCCGGACAGCTGCGGGCACGGCAGCGGCTGGAATACGGAGCCTCGCCACGGTCAGGTGGCGCCGGCGTGTCGAAGGGGGGCGCCGGCGTGGTGGAGGCTGGCGAGGGTCTGCCGGTAGGAGTCGATCAGGCTGGTCTCCAGGTAGCTGACTCCGAGTTCCTGGCAGTGGCTGCGGACGATGGCCTGGGCCCGGCGCAGGTGCGGGCTGGGCATGCTCGGGAAGAGGTGGTGCTCGATCTGGTAGTTCAGGCCCCCGAGCATGACGTCGGTGAACCAGCCGCCCCGCACGTCGCGCGAGGTCAGCACCTGGCGCCGCAGGAAGTCGGGCCGCTCCGTCCCTCGTAGGGTCGGCATCCCCTTGTGGTTCGGGGCGAAGATGGAGCCCAGGTAGATGCCGAACAGGCACTGGTGCACGAACAGGAACGCGATCGCCTTGCCAGGCGGAAGAACCAGGAACAGTACGCCGAGGTAGACCGAGAGGTGCGCGAAGAGGAGGCCTGCCTCCCATGCGCGGTTCTTGAGGGACTTGTCCGCCAGCGACCGGATCCCGGACACGTGGAGGTTGAATCCTTCCAGCGTGAGCAACGGGAAGAACAGGTACGCCTGGGAGCGGCCGATCAGTCGCGGCAGTCCCTTGGAGGTGCGCGCCTGGTCCTGGGTCCAGACGAGGATGTCCGGATCGAGGTCGGGGTCGAGGTCCTCGTGGTTGGGGTTGGCGTGGTGGCGGGTGTGCTTGTCCTGCCACCAGCCGTAGCCCATGCCGATGCCGAGGTTCCCGGCGATGCGGCCGGACAGCTCGCTGGCCCTGCGCAGGCGGAAGACCTGTCGGTGCGCGACATCGTGCGCCAGGAGCGCCACCTGCCCGAACACGAAGGCGAGGAATCCGGCGACGAGCAGCGTCCACCAACTGTCGCCGATCAGTACGAACGCCGCCCAGCCCACCGCGTAGAGGAAGGTCACGGTGGTGATGCGGATCGTGTAGTAGCCAGGGCGGCGAGCCATGAGTCCTGCCGCCTGGATTCTCTTGGAGAGCCGGGCGAAGTCGCTCCCCGCCCCCGCTGGAGTGGGCGGGGGAAGCACCTGTTGTACGGGATCCATGGTGAGAGGTCACTTTCCGTCGTCCACCACCCGGCGGTGATGGAAGGATCCGATGGCAGCGCCGAACCGGCGCGCCGGAACCCCGCGTACCTGGCGCCTACCCCCATTCCGGGAATCGACCGCCGGTGAGCGAACTCGGGTCCCCGGCCGTCGGGCCATTGCCTCGGCCGCGGCCGCTTTGGGCAGGACGCAGGCCCGACATGTCCACCAAGCTCACCCGTCGGGCGTCAGCCTGTTCCGGAAAGGCGGCGGCTCCATTGACGGAGCAGTCCCGCAGCCGGCATGAGCGTGCCCCACCAGCCGACGGCGAACGCCACAGTCCGGGCGCACGAGGCAGCCGCGATCGCGGCGACGAGCACCGTGATGCCGGCGAGCACCGCGAGGCATGGAGCGACACGAGCCAGAAGGCTTGCCTCCGGCAGCCGGCGGCGCATGGTCCGCAGCCGGTGTTCCAGGAGTTGGTCGTGGCGCAGCCCGGTCTCGATGGCGGCAAGGTGGTGGCGTTCGGTCGGGGTCAGGCTCGTGCGCGGTCCCGTCCGGCGGACTTCTCGACGACGTTCGCGAGTCGGGTGAGCATGCTTCGGTGGCGTAGCTGGATCAGTGTGTCGACCGCGGCGTTGTGGAGCGTGCCGCCGATGCCCCGCAAGGGGTGTTCATCGACTTTGACCAGGGCTTCGTCTCCCCAGGGGCGGACTTCGATGGCTACTCGGGCGGTGCCGATGGGGCCGCTGTCGACTTCCAGTTCCAGTTCCTTGGGGGCGTCGACGTGGCGTACGACAGTGGTGCCTGCCACGGTCCATGGTCCGATCCGGACGGTGTACTCGAGCGCGGATCCGAGTTCGGGCCACCGGCCGCGGGTGGGGCGCGAGTCGCTGGTGCCCACCACCCATTGCGCGTAGCGCGACGGGTCGGCGAGCACGGCCCATACCTGGTGTGGGGTGGCATGGATCAGTTGGTGTCGTACGGCCATGCTCGTCCTCCTGGGTGAAGGTGCTGGTTCGGCGCTTCGTGCGCAAGGACGGTCGCGTCGGTGACGCGACCGTCCAAGGGACCGCCGGTCTCGGGAGGTCGGTTGCCAGTCGGCGCAGCCGCTCCCCTTCCAGTCCGAGCAGGACCGCCTCGGCGCCGCGTCGGGACAGTGCGTGGCCGTGCTCGCGCGGGTGCCCTTGCGCCGGTCACCATGGCGACGCGCCCTTCCAGCGGGTGTGCGTCGTCGTGGTGCCGCTGGGACCGGGTCCTCATGGGGGGCGCCTGCCCGACCGGCGCGTTTCCACGCGCTGTCGGCGACCCTGGTTCCCGGGTCGGCGAGCGGTCGTTGACGCACGGTGCAAGTGGCTGCCCCATGCCGGGTTCCGGCCCCGAATCCGCGACTTGATGCTTTCCGGACGGTTCAGTGGCTCGACGTGAGCTGGATCGCCAGTCGACGGCCAACCATGTGCATGTCGGACCATGGCGACGCAGCCGTCGACAGAGCATGCTCGTTGCTCAGGGTCAGGGGCCGCCCCGCTGCCGGCGACGTCGGCGAACGGGCACGTACACCGATCCCCCCCCCCCCCCCCCGGGAACCGGGGAAGGTCAGGCCGCGACGAGTTCCTGCTCGCGGTCCGGCGTCGTGGTCCTGGGCTTCTTGTTCGGCAGCGAGAGCCGGAAGACCTTGTGCCACGCGGAGTACACCTGCTTGGGCAGGGGCCCGGTGACGTACTGCAGCTCGTACTTCTCGAACAGCGCGCGTACCTTGACCGCGACCTCGGCGTACCGGTTGCTCGGCAGGTCAGGGAACAGGTGGTGCTCGATCTGGTGCGACAGGTTGCCGGTCATGAAGTGCATGGCCTTGCTGCCGCTGATGTTCGCCGAGCCCATCATCTGGCGCAGGTACCACTGGCCGCGCGTCTCGTTCGTGATCGACCGGCGCTCGAAGACCTGTACGCCTTCGGGGAAGTGTCCGCACATGATCACCGAGTGGGTCCAGATGTTGCGGACCAGGTTCGCGGTGAACGTGGCGGCGAGCGTGGGGAGGAAGGACGGGCCCGAGAGGAGGGGGTGGATCACGTAGTCCTTGAGCACCTGCTTGCGGATCTTGCGGCCGACGGCCCTGGCCCGCGCGCGGAACTCCGGGCTCTTGCGGCGACGCTTGTGCAGGTTCTTGCCGAGTTCCAGGTCGTAGGCGGCGATGCCGTACTCGAAGAAACAGGCGTTGATGAAGTTCCACAGCGGCTGGCCGAGGTGCAACGGGTGCCACTTCTGGTCCTCGTCGACGCGCATGATGCCGTAGCCGAGGTCGTTGTCCTTGCCGATCACGTTGGTGTACGTGTGGTGGAGCTCGTTGTGGGAGTGCTTCCACTGCTCGGCCGGCGAGACGTGATCCCAGTCCCAGGTGGTGGAGTGGATCTTCGGGTCCCGCATCCAGTCCCATTGGCCGTGCAGGACGTTGTGGCCGATCTCCATGTTCTCCATGATCTTCGCCACGGACAGTCCGGCGGTGCCGATCACCCATGCGGGCGGGAAGATCGAGAACAGCAGCACGCCCCTGCTGACCAGCTCTAGCTTGCGCTGCGCCGAGATGACCCTGCGGATGTAGGCGGCGTCGCTCTCGCCGCGGCCGGCGATCACCTCGTCGCGGATCGCGTCCAGCTCGCGGCCGAGCTCTTCGATCTGCTCCGCGGTCAGATGGGCGGTGGGGTCGATGGCGGTCAAGGTGCTCCTACCGTTCGATGTCGCAGGGGCCCGCAGCGGCGGACACGCAGGTCTGGATGAGGACGCCCGGCCCGGCTTCGGTGACCTCGCCGGTGCGCAGGTCGCGGACGGCACCCGCCGTGAGCGGCGTGACGCAGCCGAAGCAGATGCCCATGCGGCACCCGGACGGCATGAGCACCCCGGCCTCCTCACCGACGTCCAGCAACGGAGTGGCACCGTCCGCGTCGACGGTCTTGCCGGTGGCGGCGAAGGTCACCTCGCCACCGTCGCCGGCGACGACGGTGCCGGCGCGGAAGCGTTCGGTGTGCAGGCGCTCTTCGACGCCGTGTGCGCTCCAGTGCGCTTCGGCGGCGTCGAGCAGGCCCGCGGGCCCGCACGCCCAGGTCTCGCGCTCGGCCCAGTCGGGCACGAGTTCGCCGAGACGGGCGATGTCGAGCATGCCGTCCGTGTCGGTGTGCACCTCGGTGAGCCGCAGCTTCTTGTCCGCGACCAGGTCGTGCAGGTCTTTGCGGAAGAGCACGTCGTGCGGCCGTGGCGCGGAGTGGATCATGACGACGTCGTCGAGATCGATGTCGCGCAGCATGCCCATCACCGGCGTGATGCCGCTGCCGGCCGTCAGGTAGAGCACCTTGGCGGGCTTGGTCCCGGGCAGTACGAAGTCACCGGTCGCCTGGTCGAGCTGGATCAGCGTGCCCGGTTTCGTCCTGCGGACGAGGTGGTTGCTGACCTTGCCGTCCGGGATCGCCTTCACGGCGATCGTGATCAGGCCGTCCCGACGGTTCGTCGGCGAGGTGACCGAGTAGGCACGCCACAGGCGCACCCCGTCGACGTCGACCCCGATCCGCACGTACTGACCGGCCGTGTGGCCGCGCCATCCCCGTCCGGGTCTGATCACGATGGTCGCGGCGTCACCCGTCTCGGGGTGCACGGCCTCGATGCGCCCCCGCAGGTCGGCACCCGCGCGCAGTGGGACGACCAGGTCGAGGTAGTCCGACGGCAGCAAGGGCGTCGTGACCATCTCCAGCAGTTTCCACGCCCTACTGCGGAGGGCTGTACTCGTCATGACCCCAGCTTGATCCGCTTCGGGGGGTAAAGTCCTGTCCGTAGGACGTGAATCTGATCAGTGGAATTGTTCGCAGGGAACAAAAAGTGAGCCATGCAATCCGGAGGGCCAGTGAACTGGTCCTGGATGAGACGACGATCACAGCGCTTCGGGCCGCGCTGAGGACCACCGCCGAAGAAATCGTCCAGGCGATCATCGACGAGGTCCCTCCCTACGCCAACGCCCTGTCCGGCCGCATGGGCGCCACCATCCGGCGGGCCGTCCGCACCGCCCTGGGCCTCTACCTGGACCTGGCGAGCGGGAACGCCACGGGCGGCACCGCGGGCGACGCGGCCTACGAGCTGGGCCGCGGCGAGGTCCGCGACGGACGTTCGATGGACGCCCTGCTCAGCGCCTACCGGGTCGGCGCCCGCGTGGCCTGGCGCGGCCTGGCCGCACGCGCCGTACCCGCAGGTCTGCCCGCCGCCGAGGTGGCCAAGTTCGCCGAGTTGACCTTCGCCTACATCGACGAGCTCTCCGCCGCGAGCGCCGCGGGTCACGCCGACGAACTGGCCGCCCGGGGCCGGGCCCACGAGCGCCACCTGGAACAGCTGGCCCGCGACCTCCTCGCCGGCGCGGGCCCGGACGTACTCCTTGCCGCTGCCGGGCGGGCCGGTTGGCAGCCGCCGACCTCATTGACCGCGGTCCTGCTGCCCGCCGCCCAGGCTCGGCCCGCCTTCCGCACGCTCGACCCGGGCACCCTGGTCCTCGACGATCTGCCGGACGCCTCCGGCGTGCTGCTCGTCCCCGACGCCGACCGAGCACACCTCCTGAGGCAGCTGCCCGACCGTGCCGCCGTGGTCGGCCCGGCCCGACCGTGGACGCGGGCGTCCGCCTCGTACGCACGAGCCGTACGCGCACGCTCCCTCTCCCCCGGCATCCGCGACACCGAGGACCACCTGCCCGAGTTGGTACTGAGCGCCGACGCGGACGCGTTCGCAGACCTGCGTACCCGAGCCCTCGCACCGTTGCGGACCTTGCCCGACGCGACCTCGCGGCGGCTCGAGGAGACGTTGCGGGCGTGGCTGCTGCACCAGGGCAGGCGGGACGAGGTGGCGGCGGCGCTGTTCGTCCATCCCCAGACCGTCCGGTACCGGATGTCGCAGCTGCGGGAGCTGTTCCCCGATCTCGGGTCGCCGCACCGGGTCCTCGAACTGACGCTGGCGGTCGGTCTCGGGGTGGGCTGACGTGTTTCCTCGACCGTTCACGACCGCGTCGGCGCACCCGAGCGCGGCAGCTACGCCCTCACCGTCCAGTAGGCCGTGGTGGCCGCGGCAGATGAGACGACACCGGGTCGTGTGACCAACCACGGCCACGGTTGCCCGAAGGGCAGTCAGCGACTCGTTGGCGTCTGGACCTCGCGGCAGGAAGAAGCTGGAATCCCAACGGGCCTCGGAATGCCCGCCTGCGCCGAATCGCTGCACAAACGCCGCAAGATGCTCGCAGCGGACGGGGTTCCCATACTGATGGCACCTGGTCTCGTACGGGCAGGAGCGCTGCGATGGAACCTTGGGACCTTGCAGGCCTGCGGAGCGAACTCGGCTCCGGTGGTCGCCGATGACCGGCCGGAGCATGGAAGGCGTCCGGATTCTCGTGGTCGGCGCCACGGGGGTTCTCGGTGGTCTCGCCGTCGAGGAACTCTCCGCGCGCGGCGCCCACGTGGCCCTGGCGGGACGCGATTCCCGGCGGCTGGACGATCGGGCCGGCCGGCTGGGCGGGCGTCCGACACGCCGGGTGGACGCGTACGACACGGATGGCTGCGCCGCGCTCGCCCCGTGGGCACGGGAGCGGCTGGGGGGTCTGGACGGCGTCCTGGTCACGGTCGGTGTGGCGGGTTTCGGTTCGGCGCGGGAGGTGTCGGACGCGGCAGCCGAACACATCTTTCAGGTCAACGTGCTGTGCCCGGCGGCGGTCCTGCGGTCGGCGGTCTCGTGCGTGGCGGAGGGCGGATTCCTGGCCGCGGTCACGGGGGCGATCGTGGACGCTCCGATGCGTGGCACAGCCGATTATGCCGCCGCCAAGGCGGCACTGGGTTGCTGGTTGGAGGTGCTGAGGCGCGAGGTGAGGGGGCAGCGGCTCAGGGTGTACGACTTTCGCCCACCGCACCTGGACACGGGATTCACCGAGCGCCCCGCCATCGGAAGGCCGCCTGCCCTGCCGCCGGGAGCAGACCCCGCAGTGGTCGTCGGGGCGCTGGTGGACCGGCTCTCCGGCGCAGAATCCTCGCGCGAGGCTCTGCCGCGTCACGGCCGGGGAGGGGACGGGCGTGCGAACCGGATCTGAGGGCGCTGACCGCCGGACCGAGTCGGTGTGGGACTATCCCCGTCCGCCCCGGGTGGAGACGGACGAACGCCATGTGGTCGTCGTACACGCCGGAGTGCGGGTAGCCGATACCCGTCGTGCCCTGCGCGTCCTGGAGACGAGTCATCCGCCGGTCTTTTACATCCCGGCGGACGACACCCTGTTGAGGCTCCTTGTTCGTTCCGGTTCGACGACGTTCTGCGAGTGGAAGGGCGTGGCCACCTATTGGAGCCTGGCCGTGGCGGACGCGGGAGTCTCGCCCGACGCGGCGTGGAGCTACGAGTCCCCCACCCCTGGATTTGCCTCGATCACCGGCCATTTCGCGTTCTACCCGTCCCGGGTCGGCGGCTGCTGGGTCGATGGCGAACCGGTGAGGGCGCAGCCGGGGGACTTCTACGGGGGCTGGATCACGGATGAAGTCGTCGGCCCGTTCAAAGGGGGGCCCGGCTCCGGCGGCTGGTGAGGGTGCCGTCGCCCGGCGCCGGTTGGTGCGAGGTTGCTCCCCCGCCCGTGGCGCCGACCCCGTCCGTGTCGGCCCCGGGCCCGCGCCGCCCGGAGTGTCAGCGGCTCATGAGCCCGAAGACGCGCCGCCCGTGGTCCGCGCGACAGCTGTGCGCAGCAGGTCGGCCATCGATCGACCGGCGACCCGTAGCGGTTCCGGATCGCGCGCGGCCCGGCTGAGCATGAAGGCGCCCTCCAACATCATGACCATCGACTGGGCAAGCGATCGTGCCGTCTCGGGATCGTCGACCCAACGGCCGAACCAGTGCGCCGCGGTGTCGACCCATTCCGCGAAGACCTCTGCCGTCGCCACGCGCAGCACCTCGTTGCTGCTGGCGACCTCCAATGCCATCGTCCCGATGGGGCATGCGTCGGCGTAGTCGGCCGCGGCGAGGTCGTGCGCCGCCGCCTCGAAGGCGTGCACGAGGGATTCCGCAGGATCCGGCACGCTGTCCAGCAGGGCCATGACCATGCGGCCGTACTCGGGTCCGGACGTGCGGATCATGTCCTCGGCCAACTGTTGCTTGCCACCGGGGAAGAAGTGATAGATCGAGCCGAACGGCGCTTCCGCCTCTGTCGCGATCCGCTTGAGACCGGTCGCCGCGTAGCCGTGCCGGCGGAACAGCATCGTGGCGGAGCCCTGGATCCTGGCTCGCGTGTCTGATCGTCCCATTGCCCTCTGCTCTCCCAGCCTTCATGCTTGCAGTAGAACAATCTATCAAGTGGGGGTCCCATGCCGAGGATCGAGCTGTCGTCCGGGTCAGTCGACTATCAGGACACCGGCGGCGAGGGGCCCGTGCTGGTGTTCGCCCACGGTATGCCGATGAACGAGACACAGTGGCGCAAGGTGGTGCCGCTGCTGGTCGGATACCGCTGCGTCCTGCCCACCCTGCCCCTCGGTGGGCACCGCCGGCCGATGAACGCCGATGCCGACCTGTCCCAGCGCGGCATCGCCCTCCTCCTGGGCGAGTTCATCGAACGGCTCGGCCTCGACCAGGTGACCCTCGTGCTCAACGACTGGGGCGGGGGCCAATTCCTGGTGTCGGAAGGACGGGACCAGCGCATCGCTCGCCTCGTGCTGGTGGCCTGCGAGGCCTTCGACAACTTTCCCCCCGGACCCGCCAAGGCCATGGCCCAGGTGTGCAGGGTCCCCGGCGGCGTCTGGCTCCTGACCCGACTCATGGGGATCCCCGCGTTCCGCCACAACCGGGCCGGGTACGGCGGTATGAGCGTCCGCGGGATCCCCGACGAGATCTTGGACGACTGGTTCGCTCCCGCCACCCGCAGCAGGGCCATTCGCAAGGACCTGGCCAAGTTCGCCACCGGGGCACCGGACCGCAGGACACTGTTGGCCTGGAGCGAGCGACTGCGTTCGTTCGACCGCCCGGTACTGGTCGTCTGGGCGACCGAGGACAGGCTGATGCCACGTGAGCACGGCCCCCGCTTGGCCGAGTTGTACCCGCGGAGCCGACTTGTCGAGATCGCCGCCTCGTCAACTCTCATCCCTGAGGACCAGCCCGAACGGCTTGCCGACGTGCTGACCGACTTCCTCGTCCAGACCGGAGCAGAGCCGATGCGTTGAGCGAAAGCCCTGCGCCCCGCGCCCCGTGCCACGAGGCGTCCGCGGCCAGCCGTCCTGGACAGCCTCGATCCGCGGCGCGGAAGGCGTGCAATGTCGCCCCTTCGAGTCGCAACCTGTCGCGGACGTCAGTGGGGGTGAGGATGACCATTGTGACCACGCCCCGCTCAACGAGCGCTCGTTATCGTCTCGTGCGCGCTCTGCCGCTGCTGCTCATCGCCGCGTCCGCGGTGACCGATCTGTGCACACCGCCACAGGATCGTTATGACGCCTTCCTGTTCATCGTGCCGGGGCTGGCCGCCGTGGCGTGGGGCGCGGTCGCGACCATGGCGTTCGGGGTGGTCGGTGCATTGGTCAACACGGGCCTGGACGCGGCTCGCGGGGAGCCCTTCCTCCCGGCGGGCCTGGCCGGGCTGGTGCTGATGATGGTGTTCAGCGCCGTGGCCGCCTGGACGAGTACGGAGCGCCGGCGGTACGAGCGTGAGGCGCGGCGGATGCGGGAAGTGGCCGAGGTGACGCAGCGGGCGATGCAGCATCCGCTGCCCGACCGTCTGGGGCGTCTGGATCTGTACCTGCTGTACGAGACGTCCGTGGCCGGCGCGCATGTCGGGGGCGACTTCTACAAGGCGCTGCAGGTGCCGGGCAAGGTGCGCGTGATGATCGGCGATGTGCAGGGCAAGGGGCTGGGTGCGGTGGAGACGGCGGCGGTGCTCTTGGCGTCGTTTCGCGAATCGGCCTATTCCGCGCCCGACCTGCCTGCGATCGCCCGCAGCCTGCAGACCAGCATGGAGCGGTACGCCGCCCGCGGGGACACCGCCGTGGCGGACCGGTTCGCCACGGTCCTGCTGGCCGAGATCCCCGACGACCTGCCCGTGGTGCGTCTGCTCAGCTGCGGTCATCCGCCGCCGGTACGCCAGCACGACGGGCGCACGGAGTACATCTCCTTCCGTGAGCCGTCGCTGCCGATCAACCTTCCCGTCGCGGTGGACGAGGAGCACGTGGTGGAGGAAGTCGCTTTCCAGACCGGTGACCGTCTCCTGCTGTATACCGACGGTGTGAGCGAAACACGGGACGACCATGGTGCGTTCTTCCCGCTCGACGAACGCCTTGCCGCGTGGGCGACGGAGCCGGACGAGAAGATTCCCACGCTGTTGTCGGGCGATCTGCACCGGTTCAGTAGTCACGGACTCGATGACGACACCGCGGCCGTCCTCATCGCGCACCGCTGATGTGCCGTCGGAACGTCCAGGGCTCGATCCCGTTGGTGAGCAGGTCGTGGCCGTCGGGTGAGCGGTTGTCACCGGCGCCTGACCAGGCCCATGGCCGTTGTCCGGGGCGTCTCGGCGGCTCATGCGAGGATGGTGGGGAGTTCCGCTTTGCCCGCTTCCAAAAGGCCGCACATGACCAGCAAGTTTCTCCCCTTCCGGCGCAAACGCGGGACGAAGGTCACCTATGAGGTGACCGGCACCGGGTCCTTCGAGGTGACCTATGCCGTCGGCGACCCCCTCAAGGGCGAGGAGAAGCAGGTCACGGGCGTTGTCACGCCGTGGAAGCAGGACGTCGTGATGTCGGGCATCGGCGCGATGCCCATGCTCACGATCACGACGTCCAACCCCGAGCATCCCGACGGCTGGCTCCAGTGCACGATCTCCATCGACGGTGAACTCGCGGTGGAAGGGGCGGTGTCCTCGCGGTCGGCCTGCGCGACCTTCACGGCTCTGCCCGGCGCGACCGGCTGACAGCTCCGGGCCCCGGGCGGCTACCGCTCCCTGATCACAGTGCGCGGGACAGCCGTTCCGGAAGGTCGCGGTACTGCGTTTCCGCCGCACGGTACGCGGAGACCGCGCGCCCGTTCTCCTCGCTCTCGGCCTTCTCGCCACGGCCGCGGCTGTCGGCCGCGCTGCGCACCATGGCGGCCAGGCCCGCGGTGACCGCGTTCGCGCCGGATGCTCCGTCCTCCACCGCCCGCAGGTGGGCCCGCTCGCGCACGTCGTCGTCGAAGTACGGGCGCAGTCCGAGTATCCAGTCCTGGATGCTGGTCTCGCGGTGGACCAGCCGCTGCTCCGGTCCGGCGTGCCAAGGCAGCACGAGGAGCGCCGGATGGGCGGGGTCGGGGTTCGGTGGTCGAACGACGCGGTGCAGGGGGTTGAGCGTGCGGTAGGTCCGCCACGGCTGCCAAACACGTTCGATGACGCGCTGCCCGAACACCGGGATGAGGAAGCCCGCGGAGATCACGAACGCGGCGAGCGAGATGAGGGGCGCCACGCCTTCGTTGAGCAGCGGCGACCGCGTCAGCGCGCCGGTGAGTTTCACGATTCCGAAAATCAGCTCCAGGAGGAAGCCGACGGCGAGGGTCAACAGGCCGGCCCACAGGCACCTCACCTGCGCGGTCGCCGATTCCTTCCGAGCGTCCTTCCTGATGTCGAGCGACCATTTCCAGGTGACCACCGTGGCCGCTCCCACGGCCACACAGTGGGCGAGCAGGTAGGTGAAGATCATCTCTCGGATGAACGGGGTGGCGGAGTAGTAGGTGTCGAAGTCGCGCAGTCGTTCGTCCGGCGCCTCGCCCAGGACGAAACACGCGATGATGATCAAGCCCACCAGGGTGTAGGCGAGCTTCCAGCGGCGTACCCGGCGCCGTGCCACGGCCTGGTGGCGCGAGTCCGCGCGCCAATTCTCGATGAGCACCAGGAAGCTGCAGGAGAACGCGGACAGCATGACGTAGACCAGCGGGGCGGAGAAGTTGCTCACGCCCGTGAGTCGGTTGACCAGCATGATCGTGGGCGGGGCGGAGAACGTGAACACGGCGCAGCCCAGGGCCAGTGCGATGTTGACGGTGCGCACCATGGGCAGCCGCCAGCCCCTCAGCAGTGCGGGGAGCTTGGCGATCAGCACGAGGAACACCACGCCCGCGGGGACGTAGTAGTTGACGCCGGTTTCCATGGATCAGCCTTCCAGCGAGGCCCAGATGCGGCCGGCCACGCCGTCGTTGGCGAGGCGGTCGGGAGCTCCGTCGAGGTAGGGGCGGAACTTGGTCGCGAGCATGCGTCCGAACAGCTCGGCGCGGCGCTCCTCCTCGATGCCCCCGTCGGTCCTCGCGGCGACGCGGATCACGGCTTCGCTGAGGTCCCAGCGCTCGCCCAGCACGCGTGCGGCGGCCGCCACCCCGGTGACCATGCCGTGGTGGCCGCAGCTGCCCTCCTTGCGGTGCCACAACTCGTGGCCGAGGATGACGAGTTGGTGCACGGGAGAGGTCTGTGCCTCCACCGCGACGAGATCGAGGTCGCCCATGTCGATCCATAGCCCGCTCACCGTGTCGGGCGGGAACGCCTGCAGGATGAGGCGTACCTCACGTCCGCTGCTCTGCGTCAGATAGGTGCACAGAGAGGTGAGCAAGGCGGCCGGTTGCATGGGTGCGACCGGGGCGACCCCCTTGAACAGCTCGTCGCGATGCCTCTTCATCTCGCGGGAATACCCCACCATGCCCCCAGTCCTGTTCCGCTGACGCAGCGCTGCCTTGGCGGCGCTCCATCAGCGTGTCCTCACTGCTCAGGGCTCCCCGGCCGCGCGCAGTTCGCTCCTCGCTCGTGTCCGTGCCCGACGCGTTCTCCACGTTCCGCGGCTCACGCTTCCGTTCCGCGCGTGCCCGTCCGACCCCGATCCGATGAGGGATGTCATGGTCCGGGCCGTGTCATCGGAAGCGTCGGCGGGGCCCGGGGCCGCATGATCGGGCGCTACCGCGACCTGATGTGATGTTTTGCTTTTTCTTGACGGGTAACCACCCGTTGAAGGCCCTCATCCTGGCTCACGAAGATACGTTCCAGCAAGTCACCGCGGATACGGGGAAGAAGCCGTTCCGGGGGGTCTGCCCACGGGACTGCGAGCGGCTCGATGTCGTTGCCCCCAGCGATGGATGCCGGCGACCGCGCCCTGCGGCGGACGGGTACGGCTCGCCCCTCGGATGCTCGACGATCCCCGGCATCGGTCCGGGTGGATCAGGGGATGGCCGGGGTTCGGCCGCCGTCCCTCGCGGCGGTGAGTCCGACGTCACCCGCCCACGAACCCGGGCATCCGAACCCGCCTTGACCGCCCACCGCCCACGGGAAAACCGGATGCCGGGCGGTGTGCGGTGTGCGGTGTGACCACACTGGCAGCGTCAGACGCCGCCCCACCCCGAAGGACGTCCCCGCCCGTGCAGGCTGCCGTCACCGTCACCCCCGCCGAGATTCCCGAACTGCTGCTCGGCCTCGCCACCGTGCGGCCCGTCTTCCTCTGGGGGGCGCCCGGCATCGGAAAGTCCTCGCTCGTCAGGAAGTTCGCCGACTCGTTGGGCCTGGAGTGCGTCAGCCTCCTCGGTACGCAGCTGGCCCCCGAGGACCTGATCGGCGTACCGCAGATCCGCGACGGCCGCTCCGTCTTCTGCCCGCCCGAGGCCATCGCCCGCGACGAGCCGTACTGCCTGTTCCTCGACGAGCTCAACGCTGCGGGTCCGGACGTCCAGAAGGCCTTCTACTCGCTGATCCTCGACCGCCGGATCGGCTCCTACGAACTGCCCGCGGGCTCCATCGTCATCGGCGCGGGCAACCGCGCCACGGACAACGCACTGGCGCGGCCCATGGCCTCGGCCCTGGTCAACCGCCTCACCCACATCCACCTCCAGGCGTCCGCAGAGGACTGGCTGGTGTGGGCCGGCGAACACGGCATCCACCCGTGGGTCATCGACTACCTCACCGACCGCCCCGACCACCTCTGGTCGCAGCCGCCCAAGACGGAGGAGCCCTTCTCCACCCCGCGCTCCTGGCACATGCTGTCCGACGCCCTGCACTCCTTCGGCCCGGCGCTGGAGGAGCAGGCCCTGAAGGTGGTCGCCCACGGCACCCTGACCCCCGCTCACGCCGTTTCCTTCTGCGGCTACGCCAAGATCGTCCGTCACACCTTCGGCATCGAGGCCATCCTGAAGGGCGACGCCTCGTGGCCCACCCGGCTCCAGGACCGCGACCTGCTCTACTACCTCGCGGAAGCCTTCCGGGGGCGCCTCCTCAAGGAACTCCCGGCGCGGAAGGAACACGTCTCCCCCGCCCTGCGGCAGCACACGTACCGCTTCAAGTCGCTCCTCGTGCAACTCGCCGAGATCTCCGTCGAGGTCGCCCAGACCGTCATCGCCGACGACGCCGACGGCCTTCCCGTGCTGCCCGGATGGTTCCTGATCGAGGCCGCCCGCGACATGCCCCGCCTGGTCGAGGCCCGCCGGTGAGCCGGAGCGGCAAGTCCCGCGCGAAGGCCGCCGCCAAGCCCGATCCGGCCGGCCAGGCCTTCGCCGAGGGCCTCGCCCTGGTCAAGCAGAACCCTGCCCTCGGCGCCCTCCACGGCAAGGTCTGCCGCGAGGCCGGCTGCCCGCAGTCCCCGGCCGGGGGCCTGGCCGCCGTCACCTCCAACGGCGTCGTCCACGCCCACCCCACCCGACGGGCCGAACCCCGCGAGTGGGCGTGGGCGATCGCCCACGCCCTGCTGCACCTCGGGTTCGGCCACGTCCCCGCCGCCCCGGACGAGGACCGCGCCCAGCCGGACCCGTTCGACCTCGCCGCACGCTGCACGGTCGTCAACCGTTTCCTGCTGACCTTCCCCGTCGGCCGCGCCCCCGACCATCTGCCCGCCGAGTACCCCGGCGGCGACGAGGACGAGCTCGCCGCCCGCTGGCGCCGCGACGGCATACCGCCGGCCTACGAGCACTGCGGCACCGCCGGGCGCGGACCCGACCAGGTCCTGACCACTTGGCGCACCTGGAACACCGCCGTCCCGGACTGGCAGACCGCTTTCGCCGCCGCGCTGACGCGCAGCGTCTCCGCCGCCATGGACGTGGCCGGGGGCCGCCTCGACCGGACCACCGGCCAACGCGTCGCACAGCGCCCCTGGGACCGGGCCCTGAACTGGTTCGTGTCCTCGTACCCGCTGCTCGGCGGGCTCGCCGCCGGTCTGACCGTCGTCGCCGACGCCGAGTTGGCCCGCGCCCAGGACATCTCCATCGCTGCCGTCAGCGCCGGCGCCGGGGAGATCTACATCAACCCGCTGCGCAGCTTCGAGGACGACGAGTGGCGGTTCATCCTGGCCCACGAGATGCTGCACGCCGCCCTGCGCCACGGCGAGCGCCGGGGCCCGCGCGACCCGTTCCTGCACAACGTCGCGGCGGACTACGTCGTCAACGACTGGCTGGTGGAGATGCGGATCGGCAGCATGCCCGAGGGACTGCTGCACGATCCGGCGCTGCGCGGGCTCTCCGTCGAGGAGGTGTACGACCGGATCGCCGGTGACCTGCGCCGGATGCGGCGCCTGGCCACCCTGCGCGGCACGGGCGCCGGCGACATCCTGGGCGAGCCCCTCGCGCACGGCGCAGGGCGCCCGTACACGGATCTCGACGAGTTCTACCGGCGCGGCCTCGTGCAGGGTTTCGACCTGCACGAGCGCGGCGGGCGCGGCCTGCTGCCGGCCGGGCTCGTCCAGGAGATCCGGACCCTGGCCCACCCGCCGGTGCCGTGGGACGCCCGGCTCGCCCGCTGGTTCGACGAGCACGTGCCGAAGCCGCAGGCCGTACGGTCCTACGCCCGCCCGGCACGCCGCCAGGCCTCCACCCCGGACATCCCGCGCGCGGGGCGGTACTTCCCGCCCGAGGAGATCGCCCGCTGCACCTTCGGCGTGGTCCTCGACACCTCCGGTTCGATGAACGCCGCGCTGCTGGGCAAGGCGCTGGGAGCGATCGCCTCGTACGCCGAGGCCCGCGACGTTCCGGCGGCGCGGGTCGTCTTCTGCGACGCGGCACCTTACGACGCGGGCTACGTGCCGCCGACGGAGATCGCGGGTCGGGTCCGGGTCCGCGGCCGGGGCGGCACGGTCCTACAGTCGGGCATCGACCTGCTGCAACGCGCCGACGACTTCCCTCCCGAGGCGCCCCTCCTGGTGATCACCGATGGTTGGTGCGACACCCTGCGCGTCCGCCGCGAACACGCTTACCTGATCCCGCAGGGCGCAGGTCTCCCCTTCACGCCGAAGGGCCCGGTCTTCCGACTGACCTGATGCACAGTGGACCGTGGGCCCACGGGAGGGGTCCGGACGCGGGGCCGTCAGTGGTGGGCGGCCGCGTCGTCCTCCCGGTCCCCGTACTCGTCGTCGTCGCCGTGGTCGGGCCTGCCACCGTGATCGGGTCGCGGTGCCTCCCGGTGCCGGGGTGCCGGTCCAGGTCAGCGTGCTGCCCGCGAGGGCGGCTGAGCCGGTCCGGCCGTTGACAGCGGGCGTCGGCGCTACGGCGGCGAGCGGTCCGACGCCCCCGGCCGCTGGGGACGACGGCCGGCAGGTCTCAGTTCCGGGCGTTGAGTTCGGCGACGATCGACGCCGGCGTGTGCCCGCTGCCGTCGGACAGCTTGTGGAAGTCGACCGAGACGAAGTTCGGGTCGCGTCCACCGGCCGCCGGACGGCATCGTTCGCTGATGCGGTCCCGCAGTTTGGTCCCGTTGTCGAGTACGGCGTTGATCACCGTGGGCACGTTCCTTTGATGGCTCATGGTGAAGAGCCTCCGGAAGCCCGGTTCCTGACGGTCGAGCGGTACGTCGGACCATCGGCTGACGCAGGAGACGTCGTTGCCCAGGTCGCCGAGGCTCCAAAAGTTGCTGACGGTCCAGGCCTTGTCGTACATGACGCCCAGGTGCTCACGGTCGGGCTCGTCGCTGAAGATCAACAGGCGCGTCCCGGAGCCAACGAGGTCGGTCATCCTCGGCCAGCCCTGCTGGCGCACATTCCACGCGTCGGGGCGGAAGAGCAGCTGATCGAGGCCGCGTACCCGGCCGAGCGAGTTCCCCAATTGTTGGGCGCTGACGTAGTCCTCAAGGAAGATGCTCACCACTTCCTGGGGGTTCGCCTCCAGGAACTCCACCACGGTTTGCATGCTGCCCTGGAAGGACTGCCTGGGCAGAGCGTAGGTGACCCCGGCGAAGGTCTTGCACTCGCCGTGGCAGAGATGGACGTCACTGGGGTAGCAGTCGCTGCCGAAGCTGATGACGCAGAGCCACTTACTGCGCTCGTACCAGTGGGTGTCCAGGCTCAGGCCGCGCACCCCGCTGTCGAGCTGATGGCGTATGGATTCGGACTGGGCCACTGAACTCCAGCGGGAGTCCTCGTAGTGGCCGTCCGGGGAGACGACCGGAGGCCGGGCGTGCGTGGGGCGCCCCAACCGATGGTTGGGG